>QYPA01000147.1 GCA_007279715.1 Comamonadaceae bacterium
GGACACATGGACACGGAGCTGCCAGGCTTGTGGTTTAACCAAGAAGAGCTTTTGTCCTTGGTCACAATCCAGCAGCTGCTAGAACAACTCGAACCCGGGCTCTTAGGCGCCAAGCTCAAACCGCTGCATGACCGCCTTGTCGATCTATTGGAAAAACAAGGGCTTACCAGCCAAGACATCGCCCGTCGCATACGGATTGTTCATGCTGGCAAGCGCAAGGTCACGATTAAGTCTTTTGAAGGAGTCGCCGCAGCGACCATGGCGAGGCAGAAAATCAAGATTTGGCACTTTAGCCGCCAGACAGGAACTACCACCGAGCGCACCGTTTCCCCCCAGCGCCTAGTTCATTACCGCGACAATTGGTACTTAGACGCGTGGTGCCATATGCGCGACGATGTTAGAAGCTTCAGTATTGACGCCATCACCAAGCTCAGCATCTTGGATGAAAAGGCCAAAGAAGTCAGCGACAAATCGATAGATGAAACGGTGGGCGCAGGGTATGGAATTTTTGGGGGAGCGCCCAAGGCTTGGGCCAAGCTGAAATTTACGCCTGAGCGTTCACGATGGGTCTCAGGCGAGAGTTGGCACCCGAACCAGCGCAGCAGCACTGAAAAGGATGGGAGTTACATTCTTGAAATACCGTATTCTGATGAACGTGAGCTCATGGGCGACTTGTTGCGCTATGGGGCGGATGTTGAAGTGTTGGAGCCAGCAGACTTAAGGAAGCGGATCAAGCGGGCGCTTCATGATGCGGTAGGTAGGTATGTTTGAGATAAATTAACTGATATTCGACACTAAAAATGTGACTCAGAGTTGATAGAATCGCTTTTAATTTAAGAAGTTATCCTTATGTTTTATCTATAGAGATTTCTGAGTAGTAGATTTGCAGCTTTGAAACTAAACAGATTGATTGTAGTGTTATGAATATTTATAGAGTGAAAAGTTTTTTGCCAATTAAAGATATTTTTTTAATGAACTTTCCTTGATCACCAAATAACCATAATAAATGAAATGAGGACCTAATGGTTAATAAATTTCAAGGAGTAATTTCTAGAGCCCCTTTTTTTGGAAAAGCCGAAATTCTCCCTCGAATAGTGATACCCGCTAAAGGCGATAAATTCTTTGCCACTTCAACAATATCTCCTTTAATAATTGCTGAAGTGCTTGTCGCCCCAGTAGCACATGTTAATAAAAAATCAAAAATAAAGCAAGAAATTAGGGAGGGTTGGAGTCGCGAAATTCGTCAAGGCGATTTTTCAAAAGTTGTTCCAGGTGCAAAATCGATAATAATTAGCGCAAGGAATTCATGGAATTTATATGATAACAATATAAATATTATTGAAACCGCCTATATTCTTGATGGTGCAAATTATTTGAACGAACTAGTTGCTGAAGCGAGTACTATAGAAATACCAATTGTTATAATTTTCGATAAAAATGAAAATGAAGAACTGTCAATAAGAAGTCAAATTATAGAAAAAAATACATCTAGCGTAAACGATGTAAGATTTAAAGTAGGTACTAATGCTCCGAGACTCCCAATTGATGAGAATTGGAAGGATGTGAAAATAAAAACTGATCCATTTGTAATAAAAACAGGAATGGGTTATACAGCGGCGATAAATGTAATTGAAAAAAAATCGAAAATCATTCATCACATATTAATTGGAGCTAAATCAATAGGTAATGAACTGGAATTTATTCGACTTAAGCACGGCACGCTTGTAGATATTGAGCTGAAAATCAGAAAACAATCGGCAGATCAAAAGTCGCAGTACGAAGTAGAGGTTTTAAATTAATATGAGATATGGATGGTCTTTAGAGAAAGAAGATTGGACTATTCTTCATCAATTATTAAGCGATACAAAGTGGACCAGGGTCTATCTTGAGCGTGAGTACAAAGATAGTATTCCGAACAAGCCTGGCGTTTACATTATATGTGGAAAGACCGAAGCGATTGGATTTATGGGGGAAGCTATAAGTAAGCTTAATAATGCTGTTTACGTCGGTCAATCAATTAATTTGAAGGGTCGATTTCAAGACCATGTGGCTGGATATGGAAAAGTTAAAAAGGCAAAACTAACATTTCGCAGACTTGAGTATTGGTGGACGGAACTTGAAAAAGGAGATTTAAGTAGGATCGAGCAAGCGCTTGTTAATGCGTTGGGTCCGAGCGCAAATGAGGTTAATGTGATCAAGGCAAAAGTTGGTGAACCTGTACGAATTTAAGGAGATTATAAATGATTGTTTTTCCTGCTATTAAAGCGAAAATGGGATCCTGGGATTATTTCATGGTCAAAATGAATATGCGCGAACTTTCTGAAAATGTTAAGTTTGCAACCGACGTGTACGATGACCATACATTAAGCGAGGCAATCCAACGTGTTCTTAATGAGTCCCGAGCCAAGACTAGTATTGCAACATATTTGGTTAAACAAAGAGATCGTTTTTTCTCTTCTATTGTTGTAGCTGCACTCGATGGAAATCCTAATTGGTATCCGGTTACGATGGAAGAGGATCCACGATTCGACTTATTTAAAGGTGATAAGCGGCTGAGTGAGTCATTTGGAGTACTTTCCTTTGATGGGTCGCAAAATTATTATGCTCTAGATGGGCAGCATCGCCTAAAAGCAATTAAATCATTGGTAGACCCGACTAGTGAAATGTCTTTACAGGCACCTCCGGATTTCAAAAATGAAGAGGTTAGTGTCATAGTTGTAGTACCAAGAGCAGCCGAAGATATGACAGAATTTATGAGGCGATATAGACGGTTATTTGGGAACTTAAATCGTTATGCAAAACCAATGGATCCAGTAACTAATATAATTATGGATGAGGATGATTCATTTGCAATTGTTACACGAGAATTAATTAGTGAGTACGAGTTTTTTAAATGGACAGGTAGGCATCGCAGTTCTGCTCGCGTTAAGACTGAAGGTGGTAAAAATATTAAAAAAACGGATTCTTACTTCACGAGCCTTGAGACTTTATACAACATGAATATCGAATTACTATCATCGATTAAAAGAAAAAGTGCTGGCTGGGATGCGGATGGTGTACAAAAAGATGATTTTCGCAGATTTAGGCCTTCAGAGGATGTTATTGAGAGTTTATATAAGGAATTACAGAGCTATTGGGATGGTCTTCTTAAAACTCTTCCTGTTCTGCGCAATAAACCAGTAGACATGAGAGACCATAATGCAACTGCGGAATCTGGTACCGAAGATAGCATATTCTTTTGGCCGATAGGTCAGCAACTATTAGTTGAGGTAGCAAGAAAACTTTTAAATTATCAGCCCGACCCGGATAATCCGACTGTCGAATCGATTGAAAAAGCATTAAAACCTTTAGCACACATTAAACACAACTTTAAAGATGTTCCATGGCGACACCTTCTTTTAATTCCAGACGATCAAGATTGGTCGAATTGGAAAATTAGAAATGAAGACCGTCCTAAAGCTGTGAATCTTGCAACTAGAATTGTAATGTGGCAAATAGGGTTAGATGAGCTTTCAGAGCAAGAGATTGAAGAGCTTAAGAATGAATGGACGTTAAAACTTTTACCAGCTTTAACTGATGATCAAATTCATTCTCTATGGGATAGTATTGAGGACGGGGTGCATCGCTGATTTATGCTTTTGAACGAAAGCATAATTGCAACCGTAGAAAACTATAACGGAGTGTGTAAAGTAGAATTAAAATCTACCTTACATCCCATGAAGCATAGTTTACGCAATAAACAGTTAATTCAAAATTATCTGCGCGGGGATGCGATACTGAGAAAGAAGTTAAGCAATGGACAAATTCTAGAAAAGATATTTAATCCGAAAGAATCATCTGATGATAAAATCATTTCCCTCATCCGACCGTACATATTGCCGTTAAAGGTTATAGATTCACTATATGATTATCAGCGGTTAGGTGTTGCTTGGTTACTTTGTCATCGAAGGGGTATTCTTGCGGATGACATGGGCCTTGGTAA
Organism: Comamonadaceae bacterium; assembly: GCA_007279715.1. Lineage (GTDB taxonomy): Bacteria > Pseudomonadota > Gammaproteobacteria > Burkholderiales > Burkholderiaceae_C > Allorhodoferax. The sequence goes on from QYPA01000147.1 coordinate 3,983, forward strand.
AACTTATCAAGCGATTTCTGCTGCAAGAAGATTAATTCGTAGCGGACGCGTGGATTGGGGCTTGATAGTTGCACCTAAATCGTTATTAATTAATTGGTTAAATGAGTTTAAGAAGTGGGCTCCTGAAATAAAAGTTTCAGCTGTTAGCCGTTCTGATATAGATAAAAATGGAGGTTGGTTAAAATTAATTAATTCGAATCACCTTGTAATAACCACATATGAATCGCTACGTGGAGATATAAGTGAAATACTTTCTAATCCACCGGATTTAATTATCGCCGATGAAGCTCACCGTCTCCGTAAGCGAGATTCTTTAACTTTTCAAAGTTTTAGAAATATTCATTCAAAATACTTATGGGCATTGACGGGGACTCCTCTTGAAAGATCATCAGAGGATTTAGTTGTATTGATGTCGTTGATAGAGCCTCGACAGTTTTCAATGAATGATCTCTCAATACATCGTTCATCATTACAAGCTAGGGCTCGCCCTTACTTTTTAAGAAGAATGAAACTCGATGTTCTTTCAGAACTACCACCAGTCATTGAAAGAGTTGAGGCAATTGAGTTATCAGCAGGTCAGCGTAAAAATTATGATTTGACATTACGTAACAACACCTTTTTGAATCATCTCGCTCAATTTAGCAAATTACGCGAAATATGTGATTATGACGATATTAGTAAGGAAAGTTCAAAAATTGACAGGATAATTGATTTGGTTTTAAATATTTGCGTTTCGCGTGAAAAGGTTGTAATATTTTCTTACACGCTCAAACCATTGATGATTATTTCTGAAAGATTACAAAACCAGAATATAGAATTTCAAATGTTAGTTGGAGCTCAAACCATTGATGAGCGTGTGAGAGTTATTGATGCATTCAAAAATAAATCTGAATGTTCTGTATTGCTTGCCTCCACTAAGGTTGCAGCAGAGGGATTCACTTTTACAGAGGCAAATAATGTTATTTTTGTGAACAAGTGGTGGAATCCATCTTCTAATTCACAAGCGAGGGATCGTTTAGTTAGGATAGGTCAAAAGAAAGTTGTTCAAGTAATTAGCTTTAAATCAACTCATACGCTAGAGGAATCGCTCGAAAAGATATTAAGCGATAAGCAGAAAACCTTTGATCAAGTCATTTCGGCTTTATCAACTAAAGGATTAGATCAAGTTATTTAAATCTATTTGTGGCAAACAAGACAGGCACCACCTCCTTCATCCTCAAGGTAAAGCTCATCTAGATCTAGATTTTCTGAATTGCAAACTCTAAGTGGGTTAATTTTTCGGTTTGCAAGTTCTCGCTTTTTTCTAACTTCGAAGTCGGATTTAATTTGTTGAACCCGCTCGGGCTTCTCCAAGTCAGTTAGTGGTTCATTTTGAGACCATGTAAAACGTGTGCCCGTTTCGATTGCTGTTTTCTCCATGTTTTTGGCATTCTCGAAAGCTTCAGGATGTCGTTCTTTCAAACGTACCCATTCAATCTTTTGTTGAAAAAAGCAGAATGTGCATCCGCTACGGGAACGCCATTCATAGTACTTAGGCAATCCTAGCCCGGACGCTTCAAGAATATCTAAGACGCCTTCTTTATTGACGTTAGCATCACGAAAAGGTAATTTAACAGTTAAATTTTTATGGTTTGATTGCATCCCGTCGCGATGCTCTTCATCAGCCCGTATTGCTACATAAGATATAACTTGATCGCCCTTGTTCAGCCACTCGTTAATCCATACCTTAAATGGTTGAAGCTTTAGTTTGATGGTGCACCACCTTGTTTGAGGTGAGGGGAGAAAGTTACCGTTATGCCTTAGCCAGAATTTAAAATCGCGGTCTGGGTTGAGGTAGTTAATTTTTTTACCAAGTAATCCTTCTAGCTTCCCCAGAAATTCATAGACTTCAGGAAGCTCCTCTCCTGTATCAGTGAAGAAGTATTGGATGTCAAGTTCAGGAAAATTTTCTCTCATGTAAACAGCAAGGGCTGCACTATCTTTGCCGCCTGAAATTCCAAGAACATGATGCGTAGTCATAGGGATTCCTTGTTATCTTTTGAAACTTTGATGCCAATGTCAGCTAATGCGGCTAAGACAATTCTCGGGTCTATATCTTTAAGCATTGGCAAGATTCGGTTTGTAGTCTCATCAATCTTTATTTGATCTTTCGTTGAAACCTCGATGGTTTTAGTTAAATCATTTCCAAACCCAGATGAGAAGACGAGGCTAAACATTTTCCTCGAGGAGTCGCGACCGCGAAGATTCGTAATTGACTCCGCTTTACGAAAATCCATTGAGAGGCTACCGAGCTGAATAATTGCAGCGTCGAGATCTCGGTCGACCCAAACGTGACTCGGCTTACTTATCGCATTGCTAATAAGTGACTCAATGGATTCAACTGATCCATCGAACTCTTCTAGCCTCGTTACGAATGACTCGAGGTGAAAATTACCGGTTATCCCTTTTAAGGACTTTGCTCTCATCCTCAGATCTTCATAGTTATCCGATTCATGTTGCAAAGATGTGAGTATGATTTTTTTTATTTCAACGAGCTTTTGCGCATACGCGCCTTTCAACTCATCAATGACCTTTACAAGACTTCTAACAAGATCTTGTTCGGACTTCGAGTTCAGGATAGTTGGTAAGTCAGCGAACAAAACTTTATTTGGGTCGCTAGCTTTAAGTAGCATCGTGCGGACCTCTTGCGCTAGCTGCGAGACCGTATTTGTACGCTTTGTCCAATTCGGCAAGGCCATTGCAATTGAAACCAAGCCTCTAGCTGTGTCTAAAGGTGCAAACTTACTGAAGTCCGTTTGCCTGCCTGTTGCTGACAAAATATTTTCAGCAATTGCTCTAGATAGACTGCTTTTGTTTTCACCTGCACTAACGTATTTGAACTGAATAAGCTTAGGGTCATTCAGTAGTTCGTCAATGATGACTTCAGTGATGTTTGGAGTAAAAACACCATCGAAATAAACCGCTATATGTGATTTATTCGCTAAAAAGTAAGCTAGTGCGATAAGTGGCATCACTCCTTTCTTCATCCCGAAAGGGGGAGCTTGCCAAACTTCATAAATTTCAGCTAGGCTAACTTTATCTTGAGCTTCTTTAAAAATATTCTCAGTCTTTTCCCAGATGCTTTTATACGAGGATCCATATTTAGCATCGTCTTTGGGCTTTCCAAATCCCCATCCCTTGGGTCCTCGGTTGCCGTGTAGTCCTGGAGTATGCAGAACGGTGTAATACAGTCCCGCATCTGCTGGATACCCCACGTACCCTAATTTAGACAAACTACCATCTTGGAGCATCTTGTACATCAATTGCCGACGTGCTTTAACTATATTGCTAGATAGTTCATCTTTATTGATAAGTTCGCTGTTAATCTCAGGTGTCTCACCGAACACATCTTCAGCGATTTCAGAAGCGATGCTTGAAAGCGTTGAATTTTTCTTGCGTTGAATTAATGAGCCATCGCGGTACCAGCTTGCACTTTGATAAGCGTCTACTAGTTCCTCTTGTAATGTGGCTTTTAAGCTGTTGATTCTCGAGTTAAGTTCACGCCTTGCAACTGAGTCACCCTCAAGTTCGGTGCTACTTGAAAAAACACGTTCTGCGGCAGTTAACTCTTGTGAAATTTCAGTGAGCTTCTGTGCATTTTTTGAAATGCCTATAAGAATAATTTTCTCAAGATGACCTTTTGAAAGCTCCAATATTGAATTTTGGAGCTGCTTTTCTGTCATTTGCGAGTCAGGTACGCAAAGCACAAAGGCACCTACACTTCCGAGGCTAGCCTTGTAGGTAGCGAGGTAGTTAGCAAGTTCACTCAAGGGGGTGATGGTTTTAACGAACCAACGCATCGTTCCTTTCTCGTGATAAAGGCGCTTGGCAATGATTGGATTTAAATCACTTAATTCTGTAATTGCCTTAATATTAAAAGCGGTTATTTCGTTGCGAGATGACTTGATTGCATTTTCAATGTCAAAGTCACTACCAGCAAAAACACCATAAGCATCTAAGTGTTTTCTCTCAATTAGAATTTTCCAATCTACAAGTTCAGCTAGAACACTCGCGGCTTGGGTCTTTTCTTTCGACGAAAGGCATGAAGTGATAGTTGAAAGATCAGCTGCTAGTGCTGCTCCAGTTCTGAACATTTCAATCAAGGCAACTGTTTTGGCTACCTGTACATGAAGCTGACTACCTTTTGCTTCAGCACGTTCCACTGAATCAACTGCTAAGGCCCACCGATGTCCGTCCGGAGATGCCAATATGGCTGGTTCCGAGTTCGACCGCAGGTAGTCCCAGTAATTTGATGGAAGATACATGGCATCCCATGCAAGCTTAGTTGACTGCAGATGTTCAATGAAGCCGAGGGGTTCTCTGGACGTTAAAAATCCAAAAATACTCCGCTCATTTTGACCAAACTTCCGCCGGGATATCGGACCTAAAAGTGCAGTAACGGCAGGATGAAGTGGCCAACATGCGAGAAGCGCCTTTTCTAAGTTTTCCGGGGATGCAGGTCGCCGTTTCTTAATATTTTCAGCAATTATTTTGCTAATCTTTTGAACCGAACTTAAATCGATTTCAGTACTTTTTTTAATCGATCTTCCAATGAGTTCAATTACTTCGTCAGTCGCTGCCACCAACGGGATATCAATAAATCGGCCTTGAATTTTGGCCCAATCATCCCGAGTTTGCCTTCCAAGCGCAGTCGCGTATGCTTCAAAAGGTTGGTGAAGTATTCCGACAACAACGAAATTGCCTTTACTTCGGCTTGCAGCCTCCGCCAACTGCTGAAAGAAGTAGATATCCTCGCCGCCCTCAAGGGCCGAATTTTCTAAAAACTTACCCAACTCATCAATGATTAAAAGCAGACCTTGCTGATTTTTTTCAGAAAGCGCTACAAGTTCAGCTATCAGATCTGTGGATTTTTTCTTAGATAGAACGAGGCCTGTCCGCTTTTCAATTGAAGCTATTAATTGCTCTCTGATGTTTGCCCTTTTCCCGACCACAGGCAGAACAGTCCACCCCTCTCCTGAGGATGCAAATGTTTTATGAACAGTAGAAGCGTTCGGAAGCGCAAGGATCTTCTTTGCTTTTTCTCTTAGAACAGCATTTGGCCCGACGAGTGAGCACAGCATCAAAGCAAGTGAAGATTTACCTCCACCGTAGGGCCCAGTCCAAGTAAAAGCACGTTGCTTTGTTTTCAGAATTTGCTCTGACATGCTTTCGAGCAATGACCTAGCGGTGCCTTGACATACGTAACCCGACATTGCATCTTCACGCCCAAAATCATCGTCGATTTGTATCGAACGAAGAAACTGCCGCGATATTTCTACTGCTGATAGCAAAGTTTTTTCCTGACTCAAATCTATATTGGCGTTATTTTTAGTCATGACCGTACGCAGCCTCGAGTAATTTTTTCTTTAATGACTCAATGCTTTTGTCCGAATTATTTTTTAACGTTACTTGACGAAGACCTGCTTGCTCCGTCCATTGAATCTGACCTTTGCTTAGTTGCTCCAGTCTAATAAGCCTCTCAGCGATTACGCCCTCATCCATTTTTAGTACTCGTCCAGGAGAACCGTAATCGTGGGCTATGCGATCAAACGCCATAACAGACCCAGAGTTTTCAAGTTTTTGCCAGTAGTCAAGTAGTGTGTAGCCAAAGATACCGTCATGAAGTGACCGTTTAGCACCTCTACGAAATTCAAAAGAATCTTTTGAGTTGTGAACAACAAGGCCTAGTTCACCGAGAAGGGGCTCACTAAGCTCTTCAGGAGAGTCACTATCGACACGGGGAACGTAGCTACGAACGCAGCATTCAACATCTCGCTTAAGAGTTGCACTCGAGATTTTTATCGACCGTTCTTTCAGTGCGTCAGTGATTGAATTTGCAATCAACTCTCTGTCAAATACCTGCTGCACAACATGATTGAAAAGGTAATACCAGGTAGTTGTTCTCTCAGGATTGCTAGCTAAAAACCAATGCATCAACCAGATTGTTGCAATGTCTTCACTGTACGGATCTAGACCGTCACGATCATCAAAGATGAGCTTTCCTATTGATGTTGTTTCATAGTGATCAGGTGTTTCTACGAGGATATTGCAAGCAAGCGCCCAAAAACGAATCGAGCTGACCATATTCTTGCCTACACCGAAATCAACTATTGCCGATTCATCCGCAAATAGTGATTTCCTTGCGCCTTTTGTGTCGTAGGTAACTGCGTCGAATGCTTTTTTTAGCCACAGCTGACGCAAAGGAAAGGTCTCGTGACCTGAGAACTGAGGCTTTTTACCTAGGATCGATTCGTTCATGTTTCAATAATACTTCTACGAACTGGAGAAAGTCCCCAGTTCGCATAAATTTTAGCACGACCTGATTTTATGTACAGCAAAAACTTTCTAAGCGTGATCGAAAGTGCTATTTTTATAAATAACAAACTCAATGAGTAGTTAAAATAAGTTATATAGAAAAATATTTGATTTTAAATTTTCAATGATAAAAACTGCTCGATACCTACATTTTTAGGAACTTTTTTACCCGAATTTGGGGATGGCAGCATCAGGGTGACAAGTTTTTTGGGTACTTGGCTTGTACTCACATGAATTGGCCTGCCTTTGCCGTAAAAATAGAGTCGATCAAAGCTGCAGTTGGAAGCAATCCATTGAGCTACTTCGAGCATATCCTCGTCTTCAATCACAAAGTCGATTGCAGCACCTAGTCGGTCACAGATTGGTTGTCCCTTCGTATTGCATTCATGTGATGCGTGTTGATCTAGCTTTGGTTCAATTCGGCCGGTGATTTGTTTTGCAAGTGCTTGGGAGCTAAAGCCGTAGGTTAGATTGATTGATCCAAAGTAATCGATAAGCGGGTCGAGCACTTCGGTTGCAAGTTTGTAGAGTGAGTTATAGGTTTCAGGGTTTAGGGGTAGGTTTGGAATCCCTAATTTTCTTTGTGTTTCCCCGCATTCAATAAAATTTCTGAAGTTGAAGTTATCACCGCATGTTTGATCTAGGTCGGGTATGGTGTTGCTTGGTGATATTTCAAAGCCAGCAACCCTTTTTCGCTTAACTTCTAGAAGTTCGATCAGCTGATTGGGCATTGGACCAAAGGTTTCTTCTTTGAGAACTTGACATGCTTCTAAAGATTCATCAAATGAAAGCTGCTCTGCGTATCCAGACATGTCTTCATGCATGAAGTTACTTTTCCGATACAAAATTTTTGATGGGTACTGAACTGACCCATACTCAAATACATCGTAATCTTGAGTGCGAAGATTTATTTTCACCCTGCGTTTCAAGAGCGGAAGCGGTGTCGAATCAAAGTCTTCGAACTCTAAGAAAGAAAGTTTTCCTGACCCAATGTGAATTTTTACAATGTGGACATCACTCATTGACTCCCATATAACTAGCCCACACCCGACATAGGCTCGTAATAAAACAGGCATTCTTTCTAAAAGACTGATATGAAACTGTAGAGATTGATTCGTTTCTATCCATCCAAGTCCCTGACTAGAAGCGAGATCACAAGCCTCCAAAATTGATGCTGGATTTGCGGCTTGCATGATGAGTTGCAGCCCCGCGGTTTGAGCAGATTTGTAGTCATTAAAAAAATACTTGATATCTCTCTGAATCCTTGCTTCAAGCTTTTTATAGGGAGGCCTTTTTTCAAATTGTTGTGAAGCCATGTACAACAAAAGTTCATCTGCCCGAGCCTTAGAAGAAATTTCCAAAAGCGATTGATCAAAGTGAGTTCTAAGAAGTCTTATGGCCCTTGAATAACTAGGAATTTGCTTTGATAGCTCAGGCAAAAAATTCACTTCAATGGGTTCAGGGTACCTACCGAAGTCAAGACTCAGTTCCCAAAGAAGATTAAGCAGTTCCTTTGAAGAATCAAATTCTGCTTGTGATTTTGAAGGTCTAGCTATTCTTACCCGCGCAGATCGAATTGAATTCGTTCTGATAAACCTTGCGGTCAGCAATCTTTCAGTTAGATCATTACTTCTGAATCGCCTTGAATTGAATTGCTGTTCAAGTTCTTTATCAGTAAAGATAAACGCTATTCCAGGCCCCACCATAAAAACTTGTTGGCCCAGTGCATGTTCCAAATAATCTTTCAACTCACCTTGTGAAAAATATTTTTGAAATGTATTCCTTGACGTTAGATAGCCGTCGAGGTAAGGCTTTCCTGGCTGACCTGGCCCGTAGAGCATCACAGAAACAGCAAGAACTTTTTTAGCTAGACCATGTGCTTTACTTATTGCTTCGATACGCTCTGCTGAATCCTCGATAACATTAACGACAAACCCTAAGTTAACTACGTCGGCATTCACCAGAGAGTTTTCTGGAGCGTAATGCGGGTCCCAGCCTGCTGATTCAATGCCTGCTGATTGCAGGGTGTTTAAATCGGTTCCTCGCCCGCATCCATAGTCGAAAAAAGATGACCCTTCTGAAAGCAGGCCATGCTTTATCAATAGTTGTACTGGCGCAGATAAAGCCGTACGGCTAAGTGCTGTTAGGTGCCTGGCTACTTGACCGTTTGAATTTTCACTTTCTTCTGAAAATTCTTCGAGTACGTTTCCAATGGGTGAGAAGGTAGATCCGTTGAGCTCATAGCCCTTACTTGCAATCAGACGCTCCCAATTTTTCTTAAAGCCAATGATTCTGACGTTTTCAAAAAGCCCAAGCACCTCTGCTTCAGAAGTTGTGTTGCACCATTTATTAAATTCTGGATGAGCAGAAGAAACCAATAGTTCTTTGCGGTGAAGAATTGGGGGATTAAGTGAAGTCTTGTAGGTGCGGTAAGAAAATTTATCAGAATTTGGTTCGATCAACCAACTCCCAAGCAAAGCAGGGAATGGGTCACTCTCAAAGTGCTCATACTCTAGAAGTGAAACTTTGCAAGAGCGAATGTTTAGCTTTACTACGTTTACTTTAGATTGCTCGAATTCAATCGTTTTGAGAGCATTGTTTATGAGCTCTACATGCACGTCATCCTGCAACGACCTGATCTCTGATATGTGAATGTACAAATCATCAAAGATCTTTTTACCGATTGTCTGCATGTTTGATAAAGCTACTCAGAAGCTCTCAATTCCTTTGGTTAATAAATAATTAGAGTTCTAAATACTTGAACTATTTCTTACGAGGTCGAAGAACTCATGACCAGGGAGTTATCTTTTGCTTCGGAGGCCCAAATCCGCGAATACTAATCAGCTTAGCGTGCTCATGAACTACTTTTTCATAGTCTTCATGAGCCCCCCCAAGACCAACAGCCATTCGCTCATAACCAGCACCATGCATGTTTAAATTTGCCGTGACCGGTTTAAAAAATTTAAATGTGAATGGTGTACCGTTGATTGATAAAGGCTTAGCTACAGCATCACGTAAAAATTTGATGTCTGCACCACCACCCGCCATGACAACAATGATTTCATTAGACAATCCGGCTGTCTTAGAGAAACTGTTAATTGTCGAATAAGCATTTCTAAGGCAGGCTTCTACCCCACCACTAATAATGGCAGCCATAGAGTCGATCTCAGATGAATTCACTAAGTCTTTCAAAGAAAAGTCTATGCCTGAAACATTCATACGTTGGATTTTGAAAAGATTCTCTTTATGGAATCGGATCGCATCTTGAATTTCCGCTTTTTTTGCATCGAAAATCTTCGGATTTGATTCCCTCATAAGGGATAGTAAAACACGGTCTATCTCATCACCTGCTTTAAATACGCTGGTCGCTGGTCCTGCCGGAATGAGACGAACTCCTTTGTTAGTCCTTCTATCTGGTGATAAATGCTGGAATACGCCAATATCGGTTGTGCCAGCACCAACATCTACCACCATGCAAATTTGTCGTTCGTTATCTGTGTTGAGTAGTAATTCGACTGCAGCAGCTATTGGTTCAACAGTGTCAATGTCGACTGAAAGTTCAGGAAGAATTTCTGTGGGGTCAGAAGGATTTGTCCATGAACATAGAACTTCGGCAGTAGTAACACCCCAGTCACCAGCTGAAGCCATATTCACAGCCATCCATCCAATTTGTCCGAGCGCACGATCGGCATCCACTTTAATGGACGACGGCCAAACTGGGTGTGCAATTCGAATATTAGCCATATTGGGATCGGCTGGCACAGACCACAGTCTCGATTCATTTGCCGAAAACAGTGCGTAACCCATCAATCCTGTCAAAACACATCTTCGTGTGATTTCTAAGTCGGGATGAATAAGTCGATTCAGGAGCTTAGGCTCTGTCAACCAGCGTTTGGGACTAGTTATTGATATCGCAAGTTTTCTTTTGCTAAGGATCGCATCTTCTGCGTGCTGACCAAAACGAATCGTCTTTAAGTCATCGTCAATACAGAAAGCACTTGGAATAGATGCCCCATCGATACGTTGCACAGTGGTGATTTGCCCAAGAGGTATTACTTTTCGATCCGAATTACTTTCACGAACGACCGCACGAATAGAGCTAGTTCCGAAATCAAGACAAAGAACTGATGTCATTTCACATCCTCATACTGGCGAAACAATCGCAGGAAGAACAATTCTGTATGTGCTGTTTTCACGTTTAAAAATTACAGCAGGTTTCAATATACGCACATTTGTTATTGATGTTTTATCTTCATTTTGAAGTCTGTGTGATACAGGATCAAATGGCAGGACTTCTCCCAAAGTACCTAGAAGTTCGATGCTGTTTAATTTTGCGGCTTCAAGTAAGCTGGAGTTCAATAAAGACAATTTACTGGAATCATCTTGCGATGTATAGAAGTCATGCCAACTTGGTAACAGGCGCGCATAAATGGATGTTGCAGTGTCTTCAAGATTAAGGTGGTTTGGGCCCGAGGCTTTTAGTTGCAGCAAAGAGGCGTTCGTGCGAGATGATTCATCAAGATGTTTATCAAAATTTCGATACGCGCTTTTGAATACAGGCAGCAGTGTTTTTACGTAGCTGGTTCCATCTTGACCACCAGCTGAACATAGATCCGCCATTAAAGACAATGTCGGTCCTATTAGCTGCAATTCAATTTCCTGAGCGATTTTTTTATGACCGGTTGTATTCAGCTGATCTAGGATTGATCGAATGGCCAACGCAAATGGCCCAAGAAGTACAACAGCAGGGTGAGCAATTCGAACTTTATGCACGGCTATTTTTAAAAGACTTGTGAGCGCTGATACAACTTTTTTTGGCTGTGGTGCGGCGAGCAGCGCATTGATAAAGCGTACTGCTTCTAATAAATTTATAGAAGCTGACTCAGCGGATGTATTTTTAGCGAAATCAAGATTCAACTCCGAAAACTTAATAAGCATCAAAGCTTTTTTTTCATCAACGCTAGAGCTTTTTACATTGAGCAACACAATTTCTAGAAGTTCAACAGCAGATTGTGATGTTTTCTCTGCCCACTTTAATAGACTGCTTAATCCTTTTTTGTCTAGACGGGCACTTAGTAAATGGGCGGCAATGTAGTCTTTGCACCAATCACCACGAATACTGACCATAAGATCAAGAGCTGCATTGACTAGTTCCGGCTTATCAAGCATTTCAAGCTGCGGCGGGGCCATAGATCGAAAACGAATGGCTTGAATATTTTTCTTTTTAGCTTCGATAACGCCAGCTGTTTGAGCCCATCGGCAGAGAGCTAGAGACCGTAAATATTCAAAGTCATCTGTGTCGGCGGAAAGTGTTTTACTGTGTGCGATTGCAGTTAATCTGGCCGCAGCAACCTGCCAGTCAGAAGATGACTTTTTGGGGTCTAGCAAAAGCTTTTCAAGGCTTAGCGAATAATCGTTTTCGCTGAGTTTTTGGATTTGAGGTGAAGAGCCCTGCATTTTTATTTCTTTAAAGTTAATTGTGTTGATTGATTTACTTTAATCTGTGAATCCTGTACCACCGCACTTTGGACAACCGCCATCCATTCCGCCGAACCCCATGCACCTTGAGCAGGTTGTGAATCTGGTCGATGTAACTTGGCGTGATTTTTCCTCGTCGGATAGTGGCGAAGGCGTTGAAGCGGCAGGAGGTAACACGCGGTTTCCATTAAAAGGCTTCAGATTAGGGTCTCGCTTTTTGGGGGGCTGCGTCACACTCATTCTCCTTAGGGTTTGTTAAGTAGCTAAAGGTAGAAAACAGTTTGCATTTAAAAGCATCCTTTCAACCAATAAACTGTTCATAGCAGGATAGCTCAAACTTATAAAAGAGCATAAATTTAAGTAGGCTCATGTAATGAGCTTTCACTTTATTGTTGAAAGTGCTTTTGCCATAGAAACCATACCTTCCAAATTGATTCGCTTAGCCGGTTAGCCGGTTAGCCGGTTAGCCGGTTAGTTTTAGTCTCATCTTTTTGTGCCAGGATTACCTGCGATACGCCATGTCGATGGGATCCTAGCTTTTGTGTATTTGATGTTACCGGAATTTACTCCTGACTTAATCAGATAGGCTATCCCATGCGCCCTATCTAAATCTTCTTGGCTTATCAATAAATCTGCTGTTGATGGATATGTCAAGACAGCTGTGACTAGTGAGTACTTTTTTGATGAAATATTCCTTACCGAGCCATTTACTATTTTCTGGAATAAGGGGTCTTCTATCAAATCAAAAACTGGGCCCCATTTTGATCTTTCCGAATCAGACAAATGTTGATATTTCTGTGCAGTTACGATTGTCTTGGCTGGACCAAGGTTAGCAGGCTTCACATCATCAACATGTTCTTCTTTGATGATCTCCTTGAGTATTGAAAGTTCACTGAAGGATTTATATTTTTCGTTTTGCATAGATGTCTATTCCTAATAAAAATTACATCACTTGCCTAATTTACATTTTTAGAGATGTAGCTTTTATCCAACCACGCCTCTCAAAACCCCATCCGTCTTCGCAGATATCACCCACTCCAAGTGCAACCGAGCCCGGGTCAACCCAACAAACAACAGCTTGCGGTTGATCTCATCTAACTCCGCAAAGTCACATTCAGTTAGTACCACAGCTGCAGCGGCCTGACCCTTAAACCGCCTAACGGACTCAACCAGAAGCTGCCCCGTTGTCCACTGCGGCGTACCCGCTTCATCAAACGCCCCCGTAAAGCGGCGAACCGACCAGCTTCCCAAAGTATCCAAACCCTGAAGCTGCGATCTTTCACGCCCGCGCATGCTGATCACTGCGATATCTTCGATGGCAAAGCCTAGCTTTAAACAGCGCTCAACGGCCAAGATGGTGCAAGGCTTTACCCGCTCTGGCGTTTCAAAAACAATCGGATCAGGTATTTGCCCTTGGTAGTTGCTTTTACTCTCAACCTCCACGCGGGTAAGTTGAAGCCCATTAATCAGGCTGACCAAGGCTTTGGGTGAGCGGTAGTTTTCATGGGAGGTGACGGTCACGGCTTCAGGCAGTTCAAAACCTACGCGGTCTCGGTAAAGCTGCTGCTCTGGGTCTTCAAGCAAGTACAACTTGCCTTCAGGCTTTAAACGCAGAGTGAGCGCTTCGACCCAATCGGCTTGCATGTCTTGAACCTCATCTAAGACCATGACATCCAAGTCAGGCTCGCTGTTCTCGAGTAGCGCCATGCATTGGCTTGCGATGGCATCAAAAGCATTTTGCGCAGTAAAGTCCACCGCTTGACCGGATTTTCTGAGAAAGCGCACGGCGTACTCGTGAAACGTTTCAGCTGGCGTTCTCACAGGCGCAACACGGGCCATGTGATCGGCCAACGCGCGGTTAAAGCACAGGTAGGCGGCTTTTTTGCCGCTGCTATTGGCTTCTTTTAAGAGGCGAAGGGCGAGTTGGGTTTTGCCAGAACCGGCAGTGCCCACAATGCGGATCGTGCCTGAGGGGACGTCCATGCGGGGAACCCAAGTTGCCAGTCCGCTTGCAAGCCGAGTGGCATCTTCCAAGATCCGCCCTGACAGGGCTGAGACATCGGCTACGACGTTGAACTTATTTTCAAAAAAGGCGATCACCCGCTCATGGGTGTACGCGTCGGGCAGGCCTGGGCCTAAAGCTTGGGAGATGCGCGAGACGATGTGATCAATTTCAGAGCTGTCCACAATTTGCTCACGCGGCCATTGCACTGTGTCCGACTGCACTAAAACGTCAGTGAGCACCAATAGGTGGTTTAAGTGAACACTTAAAGATGCATCTTTAAGGCGGCTCATCAAAGCGTTGTATTGCAAGCCGACTTGGCCTGTGACGCTTTTGCTTTGTCCAGAGTAACTTTTAAAGATTCCACCGTTGGAAAAATCAACGCCCCCAGACTTAACTTCAATTAAGAGGACGTCACCGGCTTGGTTGACCACCACGATGTCAATTTCCCCATGTTGCTCATGCTTTCCTTGCCCCCGAGACCAGTCCACACTGTGAAAAAGGGTGTATGCATCGGAGAGCCCTCGCTCTAAAGTTTGCAAAAGCGACAACTCCGCATAGCCACCAGGGCCGAAAGCGTGATTGGCGTGGTTCGCGCCGTGTGCTGGGAGAGAGGGGGAAAGGTGGGCCATTGGCTGAAATTCTATGCCTTGGATTGGAAAGCAAAGAGAAAAAGACCTGCATTTTTTCGGCAAGCTCATCCGGTGAGCTTGGATAAACCTATTGTGAAGGTCAATTGAAGGTTAAAAGTCTTTCTTTTACTTCTCTCCCCTTTAGGCCCCAAGGAGTTACCCATGCTAGAACTCACCATCGATGAAGACGTAGACACCCTGATTTGGTCATCCATACAAGGCAGTACCAATGCTTGCGACTACCTAAATTACATCAACCACGCCAGCGGCAGAACGGCTGAGTTCGAGGCCGCTTTTGTTTTGGCAGAGCAGTATTGGAAAGCCTCGGACGCTTTTGAGCCTGAGCCGGGACTGTTTGCCAATGCGTTTGCGCAAATTCAAACCCAAGCCGAGAACGGGAGCACGGTTGCAATGTTGCACCTGGGGCAGTTCCATTGTTTTGGAATTGGCACCGCAGAGGATATGAAGCTAGGTCAAAGTTGGCTCAAGCGGGGTGCTGATTTAGGTAACCGAGACTGCGCCATCTTTTTAGGCCAAAGCATTGGCAAAACCGATGGGGCCGCCGCCCGGGTTATTTTTGAGCAAGCGATAAGCGAGGGGCACTTGTTTGCCCACACGGAGCTCGCAGAGCTTGATCCCACCCGCGCCCGCTACCACTGGGAGCAAGCCCTGCTTTCTGAGCATCCCTATGCGTACACAAAGTATGGTGAGTACCTGATCAATCAATCCGCCACCGATGAAGAAAAATTCCCCCATGTGGACTGGATTCGCAAAGGCGCAGATGGCGGCGATATTTACGCCCACATCCTGCTTTCGACTTGGTACACCGTTGGCGCCAATGGATGCACCAAGGACGAGGAGGTCGCAAAGTACTGGGGGCAAAAGGGCGCTGCTATGGGCTCACCGGCTTGCTATTGGACACTTGGGCGCATGGGCTTTTACGCCAATGACAAAGACGGCAGCGCGGAGTTTGAAAAGCAGTTGCGCCGTGCGAGCATGTTGAAAGACGAGTGGTCGCAAAGCCTGTTGGCTTGGCACTTTGTATGGAAGGGTAAAACAATTGAAGCGCAGAAAGAGGGCGTTCAGTGGTTGCGATGCGCCGCACGCCAAGGATACAAACCTGCGATGTTCCGGCTCTCGGAGGCACTTCGCGATGGACGCGGCGTAGATGTGGATGAAAAAGAGGCGCTTTACTGGCTGCAACTCGGCGCTGATTTGGGCAACTGCGATTGCCAGTGCGCTTTAGGCGTGTGCTACCTCAATGGTGGAATTGTGGAGAAGGATTTTGATAAGGCGCACCAATGGTTTCAAATCGCCAGTCTCCAAGGCGAGGGGTGGCCGTGGTACCTGTTGGGGATCAGTTATGAAGACGGCTTGGGAGTCACAAAAGACTACGAAGCGGCAGTAAGGTGTTTCAAAGAAGGCGCAGAGTTGGGCGACCCACGCTCGATTTTTAAAGTCGGAATGGCGTACTACTACGGCAACGGCTTGCCTGAGAGCAATCCAGCGGCTGCCACGTGGCTTAAGCGTGCGGCGGAATTGGGGAATTCTGACGCCCAAAGCCAATTGGGGATCATGCTGGCCTACGGACACGGCGTAGACCGTAACTCCAAGCTGGCTAGAAAGTGGTTCGAAGCCGCAGCAGCAGAACAAAACCGCGTAGGACTTAGAGAGCTGGCCAGGTTTTACGAATGTGGCACAGCAGTGCGCCAAGACATTGAAGAGGCTACCCGTCTGATGGGAAAGGCTGCAGCCCTTGGAGACCCGGTGGCGATGAAATGGGTAGAGGAGAACTGCCCAGAAAAGCCGGCTTGGTTGCAAGCGATGTTGGAGGGCAAGGGGGGCGAGGAGCTTGGGGCAGGTGATTCGCCAAAGATTTAATGTGTCCTACCCGCAATTAAACCAACTCCACAGCGGTTTTCAACTTGCTAGGGCTGCTGTACAGGTAAGCTGCGGTAGTACTGATACTGCGGTGCCCAGCAAGCGTTTTCAGGATGTGTATCGCTGTGCCTTTGTTGGCAAGAGTTGTCAAAAACGATCTGCGCCCGCTGTGGCTGCTAGCACCCTCAAGCCCAGCGCCCGCATAAAGCAGTGCAAACGTTTGAGCCAGACTGTTGGCGCTGAATCCCGCTCGAATACTTTTTTGGCTTGCAAAGAATGGGTAATTGCGGCCCACGCACTTTGTTTGCTCTGCGTAGGCCTGCAGCTCTGCTTTAAGCTTTGCACTGACAAACACTGTACGGGCATGGCGCCCTTTGGTCATGTCGGGCAGTAAGCGGATCTCATCTTTAATTTCGCCGTCTGTGGTTGTGACATCGCTCCAGCGTAAGCAAGCTACTTCGCCGATTCTTAAACCCGCCCAGTGTGTGAGCAACATCATTGATCTGTTTCGGGCAGCGTACTTGCGTGTTGTGATGTAGTTCAGTAGTTGCTGCATTTCAGCGATTGAGAGTGTTTTTGCTTGTGCCATGGTCCTGTGTCCTAAATCATGTGTTTGCTTTAGTTGCATTGTGTTTTCATATATTTATCTGGGCAACCTGAGTCCTGCCAAATTGACGGGTTACCGAGTAAAAGCAGGGTGAAATGAACTGGCTGTGGATAACTTTTCAGTGGATTTTTTCTTCAATGATTTCAACGCTCAATGCTGGGAATCTATGAAAAGCTAAGTTTTCATAGATTTTTAGGACGTTCTTGCACTCTTTGAGTGCCCAGTTCGCTAGCGCTTCAAATCAACCCTGCAGGCGCTGAACGGGTGGATCAGCAGCAAGAGTATTCGATGCGAAGTTTGAATGCGCTGTAGAGCGTTCTAGCGCGTGGGTTTTATGTCAAGACCAACATTTTTAGCTCGGGCAGTTGTTATTTGATGCAACTGCTGGCGGTGTGCTTGGTATTAGAGTATTACAAAGCAAAAAGCCCACAAGGATGTGGGCTTTGCTATTTGAGCTTGAAGGCTTAGTTCAAGTGATCTTTCAAAGCCTTACCTGGGCGAAATTTAGGCACCTTGGCGGCTTTGATCTTGATCGCTGCACCGGTGCGGGGGTTACGCCCAGCGCGAGCTGCGCGCTTGGTCACAGCAAAGCTGCCAAATCCAACCAAGGACACGGTGCCGCCTTTTTTGAGCGTTTTTGTAACTGCTTGAACAACGGATTCCAGAGCTCGGGTTGCTGCTGCTTTTGTGATTTCGGCGTGATCGGCAATGTGTTCGATCAATTCGGATTTGTTCATGGTGTGTCCTGACTTAAATTTATGGCAATCAAGAGTTTAAACACAATGTTCATTAAAACCTCTTTTATTTGGAAAACTTTCAGTTGCACTGCATCCCAGTAGTTAAAAACCATTATTGGTAACCCGCCAACTTATTGGGTTACCAAATAGAGGTTGTCCAAGTGCGCATCTGACATAAAACTGTAGTCATGCAAACAACCAAGGACACGCAAATGAGCCCGGATCAGATCAAGGACTTGCAAGCAAGGCAAGCGCGTGCTAAGGCCATTGAGTGCCTGCAACACGCCAGCAACCAGCTCAACAAAGCGTCTTACTACATTGATGAGTATGTGGAGAAGTTTAAAACGGCGCGCACCCCAGAGGAACGGCAAAACTTGGTGAACTGGGCGATCAACCATTTGGTATCGAGCATTCAGCCAAACCTAGGCATCGATGCATTGGCGCGTGCGCAAGCCAATCTTGTCAAGCATGACGTCCTTAGGTGCGAGTTATGAGTGCTTTGGACCCCAGCCAACTCTCACAATTCACGGGCACCGAGAAGTACTACCGTATCAGCCGACGGCACCTGCTGACAGATGGCACCAAGTACTTGGCTGAGCAAGCCGAGTGCTATTGGATGATGGATGCCATTGCCAGCCATTTATGCGAAATTGATACGCAGGACTGGTTTGTACTGGTGCGCATGGATGTGAGCCAGGGCAGGGCGGTCATGGTCTACGAAGACGGTAACGGTGGTGAACACGCCAGACAGCAAATCCCCTACACCGACTTCCCCTTGAGCAGCATCACACTTTATGCCTGCTGGGACGGAGAGCATTGGGTGATCATGCTGCCCAGCGAGTATTGAAGCTCTTTATAGAACTCGTGTTTTTATGATTTTATGCTCTGCAGGGCCACTTGCCAACCGAGGGATATACAGATGAATTCTCTTTAATTACCTACTTGAAAAAACCAAGAAGAAGGACTTGTTTGATTTGGCATCAATTCAGGGATCAATTGACCAATCAAGTGGGATCACTGAGCTTTTGGTGCACATGGGTACGTGCGCTCATGACTTGGCGTTAGCAATTACTATAAGCGTGTGACTTTTTGAGATTTACCGGTTAACCTGTAAATACCAGCTAAATACGTGTGAATTTCAGGATTTCTCTTGTCCTGACTCCATGGAGCAGCGAATGATCAAGATCACCGTTAACAGCGCAGTGTATGAAGCTCTGCAAAAGTCTTTTCCCAAGCCTGCGAACAGCGCACACCGTGCGTTGGCCAAATACATTCGTGTGCTGGAGATCATGCTATTCAAGTGCTTGCACTTTGAAGCCACGCCCATGCAACGCAAGCTTGATCTGTTTTCGATTTCGCTGCAACAGCTGGCCAACCAAGGGGGGCAGATTGGCCCTAAAAAGCAGCGTGTGCATGCCTGGCTGCGTGACAACCGACTCAGCTTAGTGGAACCCGTGGTCATCGGATCCAACCTCACCGGTGGCGTAAGCCAATGCAAGCTGTCCCATTTAGTGACCCTGCAGGACACCTTGGCCATTGAGGCGTCGATATTGAACGCAGGCAGCACAGGCCATGCATTAGACGAATACCTCAGTGGCGATGACTTTAGCAACTACCAAGTGCTCAACCTGCTGTATCCCGAGTTCAAGCGCAAGCTCAGCGAGAGCGAAATCGACCGAATGTTTGACCTGGTTCCTGTGGACACCAAGTCCCTAAAAAACTACCTGATTTGGCTGGTCACAGAGGCCACCTTGCTCAGTCCAGCCAAGAAACAGCAAGCACTCAGACAAGGGCGCATTATTTTGGCCGTAGCCAGCGTGATGGACGGGCATTACGTGCAGCGTAAAAAGCCCAGTGCGTTTGGGCGCATGTACTACGAAGGCGTCAGCGTTCAAAACATCAACAAAGAACTCAGGCGCGCTGTGCTGGGCAACTGCTGGGAGTACGACATCCGCAGTAGCGTGGTGGCCTGGAAAATGGGTTGGGCCAAGAGCTTCATTGATTCCCGAGGACAGGGAGAGAATGTGCGACAGGTCTTTCAGGCCACGCTGACCTTTCTGGAAGACAAGCCCGATTTCATGGGCACCGTGCGTTACTTCACCTTTGCCAAAACCAGCCCGGTGCCCAAGGATCTGCAGCTCAAGTTGCTCAAACAGGCGTTTACTGCCATCAGCTTTGGTGCACGCCAAAACACCACCGGCTGGCAAAACGAGGCTGGCGGGTGGACCAACCCGGCACTGGTTGAAATTATCAAGAACCCAGAGGACCGCGCTTGCTTTTTGGCAGATGCGACCGTGCAGGCGTTTATCAAGGAGCAGGGCGTTTTGGATGCCTATTTGTACGAACTGGTTAAAACGCAGCGCCAGGACTTGCTTAAGAAAACCCTCCTTCAAACGCCCAGTGGCAGGCCTAGCAAGTCCAAGATCTTGGCCTACTTGTACCAGCACGATGAGACCGAGATCATGGATATCGTGCGCGCAACCGCCTTGGACCATGGCCGCGTTGTGCTGGCCAGCGTACATGACGCGTTGTTTTTTAAACGTAAATTGGGTGCGGACTTAAAGCACGAGCTGGAATTGACCATGCGCGAGTACTCCAACAACCCCTACTGGCACCTGAGCCCGAAAGAATTACAGCGCTACGAACCTCGCTTGTTAGATGCCTAGCGTCTTAGGACTGCTTACGAGGCACAGATTCAACCAGACCATGTGCCGCGTCTGTCAACCAAGCGCTGGAGTCCTTCCAGATGGATGGGTTACCAATGATTTCGGTTGCCCAAAGCCAGGGTCTGAAACTAAATTAGTGATTCCTGCAACACACACACAAGGAGTAGCTATGTCAGGTTTAAGCGCATTGAAATTAGTCACCAGCAAACCCCAGCAGGCCAACAGCCCGCAGCATGCAAGACGGCAAAAGCTTTGTAGCAAATTGGATGAACAAATTCAATTGGCCAAAGCCCAGCAGACAGGTACGGAGTTTTTGTCCTTCAAAACCCGCACCGTCAAGGACGAAGCCACGGGGGACAGTCGACGGGTTTCCGTTCCTAAAAAACTCAAACCATGGTGGTGGACGGATGACAAGGGCAAGTTCTGCATCACAGTGCGCTATGGTGCAAAAACATTAGAAATCGTCGAAGGCAAGAACGCCATTCAAACTGAGAGCATGACCGAGGTGATCTCTACGCTGGAGCTGATACGCAGTGCAGTGGACACGGGCGACTTGGACAAACGCATTGCCGCAGTCAGCGGCTTGGTAAAAGCGGGGTTTGAAACCGATGCGACTCAGTCCAAAAAATCCACGTTAAAACTGCCGCCCAAGTCTGCCTGACTCTAGACGATAGGAGGGCAACTTCCAACCGGCTGACTTTACGTGAGCCGGTTTTTCTTTGGGCTAAATAGCTGTAGTTCAAAGGAGTACGACGATGAAAATCATGGAAATAGCCAACCCCGAAGACCAGCTGGCCCTTTGGAAGCTGGTGTCTGACAAGATGTGGAAAGCTTTTGCGGAGCAGTCCAACACACTGGGGGCGGCCTCAGCACAACCACCACCAACCAACTCCAAGCAAAGGGAGCCTGGCAGAGGCAAACGCACACCACTTACGCAGCCACCCGTGGGCAAATCAGCGCCCAAGCACAGTCCCAAAAACACCAAGCAAGCTGCAGCACCCCGTAGAACCCCTAGGCTGCCAGCGCCCAAGATTCCGCCTAAACCGGTGCCCAAGACTTTGGCCAACCCCGCAGTGAAGCCAGAGGACAAGAGCAAGACTGCCGCTGACAAACTCTCACCCCTGCAACTCAAAAAGCAACAAACCCAGCAAAGCCAACTCCTAGCGCAGCAGCTCAGAAAGGACTTGCTGATTCCACAACGCCAGCCACCTAAACCGGGCTCAGCTCCAAGTCCAGCTAATTTTCCCGGTCCCGCCCCCGTTCTGACTCCTTCACTTGCGACGTCCTTGCCTGCCAACGAACCTAACAAAACCCAAGCGAAACCTGCCAACACGCTGATGGCCATTAAAGGCGGCTATTAAAAGTTAATGGGGTTTGTTGCGTTGTCGCTTGGGCGTTAAAAAGCTCGTCTCCAGTGCGCCAAAGTTATCTAGGATCTGCACCGCTTGGAAATCAAACCCGGTGTATTGCGCAGCACGCTCTTTTGTCAGCATGAACACGTGCTCTTGTTGAATCCATTGTTTGGACTGCCAACGCCCATCGCTGATGGCGTGGTCCATGGCCTTTTGCTGCGCTGCTGTCCAGCGTGCCAGGGGTTGCACTGCGGCTTTGCAAGGAAAGCGGCCAATCTCTACGTTGGCGATCAAGTCCTGCGCTGTTTTCTTGTTTTGACAAAACACGGTTCGAATCAGGTTTTGTTTGCGCCGTCGCGTATCGATGCTATCTTTGTCTCGGATTTGGTTGCGCGGAGACAGGTGCAAGTGCCGACCCATTTCAAAGCTTCCCCAGCGGTGAAAGTCCTGAGACAGGTCGCTGTAATCCACACAGGTGTTGAGCGCCCATGCGCGGTAGGCGGTGACGATGGTTCTTCGGCCCTTTAAATCGAGTTGGAACAACTGGTACTTGGCATCGCGCGCATAGTGCATGCCTCTGACCCGGGCTGCCTCCCACGCCTGCAGCAGAGCGTTTTGGGCTTGTGCCGACTCCAAGAACACCGGAATGGCCAAGCAAACCATGTGCGGGCGTTGCGTCACCAGATCCGCATTGACCAAGATCTCTACCCCAGAGCTTAGAAACTTGATGAACTCCATCTCCAGTTGGGGCGAGTCAAACAGCCTTGCACCTTTTTTTTGCCACCAGTGCACGAAGCAGTCGTATTCAAACACATCACCAAAATCTTCCCAAACCTTGACCAGTCGCGGGTCTTGGCAGCGTCCCTTTTGTTGACAACACCACCAGTAGTCTTTGCTGCACCTTAAAAAAGCCATCCACCAAAAGTACAAACTGGCTTGAACTGCAAGGTGTGCCATGGGCTGATTGCGCTGCAAATGCATGGGTGTCTCCTGTTGAAACAAGGAAGGAACCCAAAAAATATAAAGCATGGCGCCATGGCACGTCTTTTTATACCCTTTGCTCCTAGCCTTGGGGTCGCAGTGCATGTCGCCTGCATTAACCCCGTAAAAGGAGATTGCAATGCAATTAACCAATGGCGCTATGAAATCCAGCGCACCCCCACCACCCCCCATGGGCTCTGACATGGTGATTCACGAATACAACGACAAGGAACTTGAAACCTTCGATCTGAGTTCATTTGTGATCTCTGCCGTTAACAAGGAAAATAGCACCAAGACTTCGGCCAAAGACGTCCGAGCGCAGGAAGTACAAAAGTTTCTCAGCGAAGGCACTGACCTTCACAAGCTTGGAGAAAGGTATGAAGTGGAAGTAGTCGAGCGAGGGCACAAATCGCTCTACGAGCTGTTGGCCTCGATTTACAGCCTGGCCCAGCGCATCGATGACAGTCCACTCAAAGACAAGATCGTGGATGCCATCCGCATTGAGCTCAAAGATAACCACAGCATCAAAATACTCACCAACAGCACGCCGATTTCAGCCATGGTGCGCTATGTGATTCGAGCTGACAAAGCCAATGCCAGTCGCTACGTCAAAGTCCTGAGCGTAGCGCGGGAAGAAAACATCACAGCCAATGAACTAGCCGCCTACATCACACGCCGTGGTGGGGTGAGCCAAATCCAAGAAACCGAGGCGGTGTACCTGACCAAGAAAAAAGGCGACAAGTACACCAAAGAGCGCACGGCCTTGATCCGTGAGTATTTTGAGCTGGTGGGGGTATCTTCCAAAGAGGACTTCACATACAAGGGCGAAGTGTTACGCCACAAAGCAGACAAAGAAACCGATGCAGAAACCTCCAGTTTTTGCGTCTTTGTAGCCCACTACGTCGGCGGCGAAGAGTACAAGATGGTCAACGCCAACGACCTAGGTCGCAGCTATGAAGACAACTTGGTCAAGTTCATGGGCAAGGAGTTCCCCAGTGACCCCTATGTGATTGAAGTGGGACTGCGCAACTTCAAACGGCAACTGTCCTTGGATGAGAGCCAGCCCAAGGCCTTGCGCGAGGCCATGGTCCGCCAATTGGCCATTCCCATGCGCAACAAACGCATTGATGTCATTGAAATGGAAAAGCCCACCCATGACATTGAGGAGTAAACCCGGTCTTGTCGTCAGTCAGGGCTGCAAGGCCTTGGCTGACCTCATTTGTTACAACTAAGGAGATTGATTCATGACAACCTACCTCATCATCCCCAGAAAACCCAATGACCCTGGCACGCATGCCAGCGAATCCTTGGAAGAAGCCGCTTGCCAAATCGCCAAAGAGTTGATGCGGTTTCGCGGGCATTACGAAGCCCTGATGGCCTTTCGTTCGGACAGCCCCAGCGCTGGACTTGCGGCTGTGCAGGACATGATTCTTTGCACGATTGATCTCGATCCCGAGTCTCACCAGGTCTGGATCAATGATTACTGCGATATCAAAAGCAGTTTGGAGGAGTTTGAGAGCATTCGCACCAGAGCGCAGTTCAACTTAGAAAACACACTGACAGAGATGAGTAGCCGGTTTGCTGAGAGTGAGGCTTTCAACGCAATCTGCCCCAAAGAAGAAATCAATATCGACACTGCATTTAGTGAGCTCAATGAATCGGGGGTGAGCTACAGGCTAAACAATGCTGTGCGCAAACTCTATCAATTTAAAGAAATTGAAGGCAGCTTGGTCTGATCAGGCCAGGCAGTGCCCAAGCGCTTCAAACTGTTCGGGTTGTCAAGGCGATAAAGGACAGTTGTTTTTCGAATTCAATGCAGGCCATTTGCGCTGCCATGGGATTTTTGCCTGCATTGATTCCCAATTTAAAAGTCTCGCCCGCTGTGGTGATCCGCACCTTGACCACCCCCGCTGGGCTTTTAAATTGGTAAGTGACATCCGCCCTGGGCAGATGCTCCCGTTCATTAACAATCAAGGTGATCTTTTGTTTCACAAACTCTTGCAGCTTGGGACTGAGGTTCCAGGCTGTGTTGATTTGTGACTGGTAATCGGCAATGGCCTCTTTAACCACCGCCATGGTGCCTGCAGGACCCACCTTGGCAATCAGGGGAAGCTCAGCGCTCAAGTCCTCCTTGTGCTGCAACCGCCACTTGATACGCTCATAGTAAGAAATAGCCAACACCCCAGCCTTCATCTTTGCGATGGCTTTTTCGGCATGGGTTTCAAAGTACTTTGAGAGTTCTAAAGTCATGGACGGTGTTGGGTACGGTTTTTCGGTCGTGAGGGCAGGTTAGGGTGGTTGCTGGTTGTGGAACGAGTTAGGAGGCTAGTTTGCGCTTTCCTTTGAGGCGGTTCTCAAAGTCTTGCGTCATTTCTGGGTTTTGTGCAATCAAGGGCATGGTCATTCCTGTTCCCATCTGCACCAGGCTTAGGATGTTGTTGTTGGCCATTTGTGCTGCCATGATGGCTTTGATCTGGGCACCTTCACTGCTGCCTCTCTCATCCACAACGCCAGCAAACTGCTTGGCCTTCATGAGCGGGGTTAAATGGCTGTAGTGCTTGGTGATCATCAGGACGGAGGTGCCCATCTGCTCAGCCAAATCGTGAATGGGAATACCTTCCAACAAGCGCTGGGTGGCGTAGTAATGGCGCAGACTGTACAAACTGCGCTCCTTGCCCGACACAGGGCAGTACAGCAGTTGCACATCTTCCAGCCATTGTCTAAAGGGTTTGTTCAAGTTGTCTGGCACCGAACCATCACTCAAACGGAACACGCGCTGAGGTACCCGCTTTTTTAGTACCTCCTCAAGCGTCATGCCCGACAAGTCCGGACTGAGCTGGCGTAGGCGCTCTAACAGCAGCCAGCAGCTGTTGTGGGCTACAAAGTTACGTGCACCGCGCTTGCCGCGTTGTAGACGGAAATGCAGCACGGGCTGCCCATCGCGCACTTCAACGTCAATGTGTCGCCACTCCAAGAACTCAGCCTCTGTGCCTGCCCGCATACCCGTTGCGGCCATGAACGGCACGTAGATGGCAAGCAATGTCCGGATCATTTTGGTTCGCGCAGTACGCCCATTCAGGTTGAACTGGGCGGCGTACTTCATCATGACTTCAAGCTCTTCGTGGCTAAATTCTGCCCGTCGATCACTCTCTGGCCCGGTGTTTTTGGTAGAAGGGCGGGCATATTCGGTCATGTAGCCACGCTCAATAGCTTCATCAAACACCTGGTTCAGTGCTGCGTTGTGGTTGTTTTGGGCACTGCCAGACAGTTCACGACCGACTTTTTGACTCCTCCAGCGATGAAACTCAGAGATCACGGCAGGCTTGATGCTGTCAATGTTGTAGTTGCCGTAGAAGGGGATCAGGTACAGCTTGATGGCCGACACATAGTCTCGGGTGCTGGGTTTGGCTGTCTCGGCCTTGATCTCGGCTTCCATTCTGTGCAGAACGATTTCAGCCACAGGCTTGAACTTTTTACTGATGACAGGGCGACCTTCCTCATGGTCAAACGTTGCCTTCATCCACATGCGCTCAGCAATGCGTGCAGCCTCTTTGACATCGCCTGTATCCGTGCTGCGACGGAACCAAGTTTTAAGCGCATCTAGCTTGTAGTGCGCTTGCCACTTCTTGCTGTCCACACGACGCACCAGCCTAATCAGCTCAGGCTTGACTATGACAGTTTCGTCAGTGGATACACGCATCACAGCAGTGTAAAGTCAGTTTGCTAGAAAAGCAACCAGAGGCAGCCAAATAAACCGTGTAATAACCGTGCAATTGAGAAGTTAAATAAAAACAACGAGGTAAGTCGTTGTTTTTAAAGGGGTTTTGGCTCCTCGACCTGGGCTCGAACCAGGGACCTACGGATTAACAGTCCGGTGCTCTACCAACTGAGCTATCGAGGAATATATTTGGTTTTATCTAGCAAGAAACGTGCTCGAGGGGTGTCACCTGTAAAGGCTTACTCTAAGCTATTTTGCTAGACGCTCATTGTAGCAAAAGAATGACAGGCTTTGAAAAAAATCAATCAATTTTTCAAACAAGCCCCCGTAGCAAATTTGCATGGCCGTGCCCTAAGAATGTCCCCCTCAGTTCGACTCCATATCGGGAGTAAGGAGATGACGAGAGGTACTGTTTTTTGAGAAATCGGCTCAAGGGGTCGATCACCCAAGCGTGTGCAATTTATGCCTATTGCCGCGATGCACGGCAATGTATTGCCGTTTTGGAATTGTGAAAGAGCTTGGACCCGTAGTTAAGTACTCAATTAACGGCAATGCTCTGTAAGGCCTATTTCTTGCTCCATCATTAGTTACTTGCTTGTTCAAGCAACTCTTCAGATTGGAATAAAAATGTCTATCAGTAGTGTCTCGAGCCAAAGCGCATATGCTGTGAATTACACCGCTAAGAATTCTGCACCCATTTCCCTTGCAAAGACACAAACCACAACTTCGATTGCACAAACTTCCCTTGATACTCCGAATCTGCAAGCTGAATGCCAGTTCGACTCCCTAGCTCGTAGTCAAAAAGCAGCCCCAGCAGTAAAAACTGTTGGGGCTTTTTTACGCCTCTTAAATTAGCACTTTACGAATGACTTCGACTTTCTGCTCCAACGTGTACCCAACGCTGCCATAAACAGCAAAGTCAGACTGAACGCGCCCGTGCCCTGTGATGCTCTCTGCCAAGGGGAGGGGAATGTCATTACAAGCTTTCAATCTATCTACAAAGGCATGTCTGAACATATGGCTTCTAAATCCAAAAGGCTTCATGGATTTGTTGAGCGTTGCTGAACAAGTAGTGCCGCCAATTTCACTCGCATACTGGGGAATTAACCATTCGCTGTTAACTCTTTTGGCTTGTGCGTGAAGTTCCTTGGCCGCTTCTAACGAATCCCCCAGCAAAGGAACCGCTCGGATACTTGCTCTCGTCTTGCGATCAGTGATTGAGTTCTTACGCACCCATAGGTGTGGGATGTCATTGTCAAGTACCAAATCATCGAACCTAGCCATGCTGGGTACCGAGATGCGCATGCCGGTATTTAGCTGAATAAGTCCCACCATCTTGGCTGGGGTCGGCCAAGCAAGTAAATGAGCCTTGACCTGCAGAAGTAACTCTCGTGTGATGTCAGGAATAGGGCGGGTATTTTCTCCCTCACCACGAATGCTCAAACTTCTAAATGGGCTCAAGCGATCAATATCTAGATGCTTAAAGGCCATATTGAGCATGGCATTCAAGATGTTGTTGTGTTTGCGAACACTATTTGGATGCAGGCCTTTCGCAAGCAAATGGTCGCGGTACTGGGTGATGTGCCAATGTCGCAGTTCATCAAGATACAGATCTCCGAACAGCTTTGTGAAAGTGTTGAAGTACTGATTGGCGTTAGTCTGAAACTTGCGTCTGTGAGATGAAGTGTTCTCACGCATGTAGATCTCAAATGCAATGCTCAGCGTTGGGCGGGCGTGCTTTTGAAAGTCGCGCATATGCTTGCTGACTAACTCGCTTAGAAAGTCTTCATCAAACTCAATCCCGCACAATGGGATTCGTCGTTTTACTTTAGTGCTCAGAAAAGTGTTGGGTGCGATTTGTATTTCGTGTGTCATGTAAATCTTCAAAAGCTGCAAGCCTAAGCAAATGCAGCTAGTAGTTGAACTTCACACAAATTTAGTTTCGGTTGCGCTGACTTGGCAACCTTCTGGTGAAGAGCCCCGACGTAGTGGACGGGCTCTTTTAGTATTGAGAAATCGTAAAAGTTAGCAAACCCGAAATCTTAGTTTTTGGGATTTGCAACCAGGTTAGTTGGGCGAAGTAAAAATCACGTCGACTTTGTCAAAAGTTGGATTGGCGACTGAAGAGTTACATTATGTAACTTTCCATATTATGAGAAACCTACGAAGTATTCGTGTAATAACCGTGTAATTGATACTTTAGGTTAAATACGCCTTATAAGTCGTTGAATTTAAACGACTTTTATAGGGGAGTTTTGGGGGTTTGTCTATTGCTGCGGACTTAACAGTCCGGTGCTCTACCAACTGAGCTATCGAGGAATAAATTTGGTTTTAGCTTGCAAGAAATGTGTGCTGGGAATATCACCTAAAAAGGTTTAGTTCTACACATTTACCAGACTTATATTGCAGCAAAAAATTCAGGCCGTCTTCTTGTAACGCACCATACGACGTATGAAGTTTGTTAGAGCAGACTGAACTAAAAATCTGCGATGACCGCACATTAAGGGAAAGATAGAAATGCTTCAGTGCTTACTTCCCGCCAATTACTCTGTGAGCCTCAATGAATGAGGTCTTGTGAATCCAGCGATCGCAAGGGCCAGATCGTCAATTGATTTGGCGTGGATGGGGTCTTCAAGATAAAAAAGCAAGTCTTGCGAGTACCACCCGTAACTGAGCGCATGGGCCATGCGCGCTATGACAGGAATTTTGTCTTCTTCAATTTTTGTAGAGGATAGCCGAAACGCCGCAGTCCACATCTGCGTATATTGGTCATGGATTTTTTGTAGCGCTTGGGCTGAGGAGATTTGTCTTTCTAAAAGCAAAAAAGCTTGCCACTCTTTGGGCCGAGAAAAGCTGATATTTATAAAGGTATTTAATATCGCCTTCACCATGATGGCCACAGGCTGACCCGCATTTTTTGCGACGGTGGCTTGTAAAAGCGTGGCGCCGTCTTTGCACCGGTTGTTAATCGTTGCGGCTGCAAGCGCACGCAAGTTGGGGTAATAGTCGTAAAAGGTTCCGATACCGACTCCGGCAACCGAGACCACTTCTCGAATGGTGGTTTTTTCGTAACCTTGGTCTAACAAAATCCGAACAAAGGCTTCTTGTAGCGCCGTAACGGTCACTTGAGAACGGCTTTGAACAGGCTTCGCTCGCTTGAGAGACGCGGTATTTTTTGCACCACCGGGGTGCTTATTCAAAATCCGAACACTATTCATGGATGTTTCAAATAAACTTAGTAATATAAATTTACCACCATTTTGATGGGAATCATTAAAAATGTTAATTCAATTCCAGTCTGGCGCGAAGCCACAGACCTCTGAGCAACAGTTGGAAAAACTGTGTGCGTGGATTGATTCACATATTGATGAATCCATCGGATGGCCTGAGTTGATTCAGCAAAGCGGCTTAGATTTCAACAATATTCAGTACATCTTTTCTCGCTATAAATCAACCACTCCGATGACTTGGATAAGAAATCGCAGGCTTGAACTTCACGAGACAAAAAAGAAGTCACTCAACGCCGTAGCTTATCAAAATCGAGTCGCCAAATCAGAATCCAGATTCGCTAGCCACGCCCAGTAATTTGTGTAGGGCTGTGCTGGTAGTGGTGTATTGCAGCGGGGTTTTCTGATCGGGAAAAATAATCTCAGAGGCTCCGTAGGCAGCCAGCGTAGCTTCGTGAAATCCACATACGATCAGTTTCTTTTTTCCAGGGTAAGTATTGATGTCGCCCACAGCGAAGATTCCACGGGCACTAGTTTCAAAGGTCGCGGTATTGACCGGAAGCTGTTTACGCTCCATCGCTAATCCCCATTGACTGATCGGTCCCAATTTGGGCGAAAGGCCAAGGTAGGGGAGCAGGACGTCTAAGTTAACCGTGTGCGGCTTGTCCGATGTGTCCGTCACCTCCACGCTCGTAAGGCGTTGGTTGACTGAGCCGAAACCCGTGATTTGCCCAGCAATAAATTGAACCGCACCGGCAGAACGCAGTGCTTGAAACTTTGCTATGGTCTCAGTTTGGGCTTGGAATACGTCTCTTCGGTGAATCAGGGTCAGCCCTTGGGCTAGAGGCTCATTGGTCTCAGCATTGCCATGGCAAAGCGCTATCGCCGCCTCTAAGGCGGCATCATCACCACCCACAATCACCACCGACTTGCCTGCCGCAATCCCAAGGTTGGAGGTTTGGTAATGCAATTGGGTTCCGATAAAGGCTTCTAATCCTTCGAACTTCAAGGTGCGAGGCAAGAACGCGCCTACTCCGGCGGCAATAAAAAGTGTTTTGGTTAAAAAAACCTTGCCTAGGGAGGTTTGAACGCGGTAGCGTTGGTCGGTTTGTCTTTCAACGGAATCGACCGTTTGGTGAAGATGAAAGTCGGGCTTAAAAGGCGCGGCTTGGGATAGCAAACGTTCTACGAGCTCGCGCCCAGAACAGACGCTCAATGCTGGAATATCGTAAATGGGCTTATCGGCATAGAGTTCTATGCATTGCCCGCCTGCATGGGGGAGGGCATCGATGACGTGGGCATGAATGCCCAGCAAACCCAATTCAAAAACTTGAAACAAACCGACAGGGCCTGCACCGATAATGAGAGCATCGGTTTCAACAGGGCTTTGCATGGTTTGCGTCATGCGGCTAGTCGGAGTTAGCGGATCAGCTGCGAGAGCTTATCGGTTTTGTCTTTCCATTCTTCTGCTTCAGGCAAGGGCGCTTTGCGCTTGGTGATGCTTTTCCAGCTGGAAAGCTTCGCCAGTTCGGCGTTTAACGCGGTCATGTGCTTTTGGTCGTGGGGCACGTCTTCTTCTGCGTAAATGGCGTTGACAGGGCACTCTGGAATACAGACAGCACAGTCAATGCATTCATCGGGGTCGATTGTCAAAAAGTTGGGGCCTTCGCGAAAACAGTCCACAGGACAGACATCGACGCAGTCGGTGTATTTGCATTTGATGCAGGCTTCGGTAACGGTATGGGTCATTCTGGATTCTTAAGTTTTTTCGCGAAACCGTGATTTTATTGGCTTTTACTCAAAGCACCTGAACAAAAAGAAAAAGGGCTGGTTAAAACCAGCCCTTTGTCGAAATAGGCGGGTTTCGCTTATTTCAAGTGCTTGCCAATCAGGCCGGCCATTTCGAACATGGTGACTTGGGCTTTGCCAAACACTTCTTTAAGTTTTGCGTCTGAATTGATGTTGCGTTTGTTGACAGCGTCTTGCAGATTGTTTTTCTTGATATAAACCCACAACTTGCTGACCACTTCGGTACGTGGCAATGGATTTGAACCCACAACCGCAGCTAAAGCAGCGCTAGGTGTCAAGGGCTTCATAAACGCAGCGTTCACAGCGCGTTTTTTCGCAGGCGCTTTTTTAGCGACTACTTTTTTCGCAGGAGCCGCTTTTTTAGCTGCTACTTTTTTCGCAGGAGCTGCCTTCTTTGCTGGAGCCGCTTTTTTTGCCGGTGCTTTTTTTGCAGTTGCCATAATCAATTGTCCTTCTTGAAGTTAATAGATCACCAGTGAATTACTTCTTATCTGGTAAGCAGGATGCTACTGGAGAAAGAGGAGGTTTCCAAGCGGGAAAACGCTTTTTTCATTGGTAAATTGCATATTTTTTAAAGAACATCGCAGAATAGGCCTCTTTTTTGGGCTCTTTTAAGAAACATTTTTATGAACGTAGACTTTTCAACGTGTGACTTGTGTGATGCGCAAAAGGCCGATTTCAGTGGGATATTTCGTGTTCTCGCGCCGGTTTTTAGAGACTTTGGCGGAGTCAAAAAATTCTGTGGCCCAGTGGAAACGGTGAAGTGCTTTGAAGACAACAGCCTTGTTAAAGCGGCGGTGGACTCTCCCGGTTGGCTAGAGACGAGCGCTGGCCGCGTCGCCAAGGTCCTGGTGGTGGATGGCGGCGGCTCTTTGCGCAAAGCTCTTTTGGGTGGCAACTTGGTTGCCGCCGCTTCGCGTAATGGATGGGCGGGAATGGTGGTCGATGGTTGTGTCCGGGATCTGGAGGAATTAGGGAAAGCCAATGTAGGCATTCGGGCGTTAGCCTCTATACCCATGCCCACCGACAAACGCAATGAAGGACAAAGCCAAATTCCAGTCCAAATTCAAGGCACCTGGGTTCGTCCGGGTGAATGGTTGTATGCGGATGCGGATGGAATCGTGGTCAGTGCGAATCCGCTTAGCTAAGAAAGTACTGGCTTTTTGCTCGGAGCGGTCGCTAATAAGAGGCCCAGCAAAGCAACAGCAAAAGCGATGGCCTGCATTAGAGTGAAGTTTTCGCCTAAGAAAACAATGCCTACCACCGCAG
Source organism: Comamonadaceae bacterium (assembly GCA_007279715.1). Classification (GTDB taxonomy): domain Bacteria; phylum Pseudomonadota; class Gammaproteobacteria; order Burkholderiales; family Burkholderiaceae_C; genus Allorhodoferax. Next base: position 36,696 of record QYPA01000147.1, read on the forward strand.
CAGAGATGGGCAGCATGACGCTGAAAATCCCTGCTTTGGCAGCAGGAATCGTCTTGAGGCCTGTCATCCAGAGCCATACGGTCCACACACTGGCCGCAAGGGCGTAAAACAAGAGCAACATCCAAGACGACCCGTGAACGGCTCCAAAGTCGAAGGACAGGGCGTAGTAAATGCCAGCGGGGGTCATCAACACAAAGCCAAAGAGGTTGATGATGGAGGCAATGCGTTTGGGGCTGATGTTTGCCGTCAGTCTTTTCCCAATCACGATGTAAGCGGCCTCGCAAACCACGGCCCCAAACACCAATAGATTTCCGATCATCGCGTTGTTAACCTCACCTTCGCTAGGCAATAAAGAGGCAGTGAGTGCATCCACTGGATGTTTCGCCAATGACAACAAAGCAATCCCGATAGCAGCACAAGCGATAGAAAGCCCAATGCGCAAGCCCATGCGCTCATTGAGAAAATACCAACTCATGAGCGCCGAGACGGCCGGAATGGCTGCCAAGATGACTCCCGCTGACACCGCGCTGGTCATGCTGACACCAAAGAGCATACAAATCGAAAATAGGAAATTCCCTAGAAAAGACTCTAAAAACAACAGTCCCTTGGTCCTTTGATCTAGCGGGAGTTCAGAGCTGGGTTTCTTTAACCACCCCGCCATCGCGACAGCCGCTATGCCAAAACGCAACCAAGCCAATAAAAAGACGGGGAGGGCGGCCACCAAGGGTTTCGAGAGAGCGACGTAGGAGCCAACGAGTGTCATACTGAGCGCTAAACAGCCATACGCCAAGCTGCGTTGTTGAAGATTTTCCAAAATCGGGGAGGGGTTTGGGTGATGAATAAGACGGTAATTATTGTCTAAGATCGACGGGAAGCCCGCTACGCTTTTATAATTTCTGCGGACTATGCTGCTCGCCTTGTTTCATGGTCGGCCCTTTTTTTATTCCTGACGGAGATTTTCGATAATGAAAAAATACATTTGGACTGCGTTGGTTTCCACTTTGGTGCTTGCTGCTTGCGGCAAAAAAGAAGAGGCGCCGGCAGTCGCCGCAAGCGCTTCAGCATCAGCTGAAGAAAAAGTTCTCAATATTTACAACTGGCCAGACTATGTTCCTGAGGGGATGATCGCTGCATTTGAAAAAGAGACTGGGATCAAGGTCAATTACGATACCTTTGAAACCAATGAAGCTTTGAATGCCAAATTGGTCGCTGGCAATACAGGCTACGACATCGTAGTTCCCGGAACCGCCTTTAGCCCTTCACAAACTGAAGCGGGCTTCTTCCAGCCTTTAGACCGCAGCAAGCTGAAAAATTACGGCAATTTAGATCCCGTCATCATGAACAGCCTGACCAAGGCGGATCCAGGAAATAAGCATTTGGTTCCTTGGGCCTGGGGCTTTACGACGGTTGGTATCAACCGCACCAAGGTTGAAAAAGCCTTGGGCAAAATGGCAATGCCGGAAAACGCTTGGGATTTGGTTTTAAAACCTGAATACACCTCCAAACTCAAGTCATGTGGCATTGCCTATTTAGACTCGCCTACAGAAATTTTGCCCGCAGCGCTTCACTACATCGGTAAAGACGCTTACTCTAATGATCCTGCCGACTACAAAGCCGCCGCAGACATGTTAAGCAAAGTACGCAAAGACATTCGCCTATTCAGCGCAACAATGATCGATGATATTTCGGGTGGCAAGGCGTGTGCAGTGGTGGGTTGGTCTGGCGATATCAACATCGCGGCAACTCGCGCAAAAGAAAACGGCTCTAAAGACGTGATCGAAGCCCTTTTACCAAGCACGGGCGCTTTGATTTTCTTTGACACGATGGCGATTACAAAAGATGCCAAGCACCCCAACAATGCGCTGGCATTTATCGATTTCTATCTGCGTGCCGAAAACGGCGCACTGGTATCGAATGAGATGAGCTACCCCACCGCCAATAAAGCAGCTTTGGAAAAAATGAAACCGGAAGTTTCTGGCAATAAAACCATTTTCTTAGACCCGGAGTACGCTAATAAAATGGTCGCACCCGGTAAGTTTTCCAATGAAGGACGTGAGGCGCTGGCAAACGCTTACAACGCGTTCAAAAAAGGCAAGTAATTTGAATTGAGAACCTGAAAAGGGCTGTTTGTACGTCGGTATAAACAGCCCTTTTTAATGGAGTTTCTCCCCTAAAGTAGGAAACAAAAAGCATGGTGGATGAAACTGGGCAATCCGGTTACCTGGTGACAGAGAAGTTAGTCAAACGCTTTGATGACGCGCTCGCGGTGGACGATGTGACTTTATCCGTGGCAAAAGGCGAGATATTTGCCTTGTTGGGAAGTTCAGGGTGCGGTAAATCTACCTTGCTGCGCATGCTTGCAGGATTCGAATCACCCACATCAGGTCGCATTTTGTTGGGCGGGCAAGACATCGCTTCATTTGCGCCTTACCAGCGACCTATCAATATGATGTTTCAGTCGTATGCGCTTTTCCC
>QYPA01000146.1 GCA_007279715.1 Comamonadaceae bacterium
AAAAAAACATGCCCTACGATTAAACGAGTCAACGCCCAAGAAGCACCTTCTCCCCTGAAGGAGAGAAAACTCACAACAAAGATCCGCTGGAGTTTGGCGAGGAAGAATCAGACATCGGATCAGACATCGAATCAGGATCGGTATCGGTGTCGTGGTCTTTGTCCATCGGAATCAACTGGGGCACTTGCGCGTCTGGCAAAGCTTCCACTTTTTTCAAGGCGCGGCCCATCGCACGGCTGCGCACCTCGGCGGTGTCTAATGTTTTGAGCACACCTTCTGTTTGGGATTTGACCTTGGCGAGTACGTCGCCAAACTTTCCAAACTCGGTTTTGACCGCTCCCAAGACTTGCCAGACTTCGCTGGAGCGTTTCTCCAGTGCCAAAGTCCGAAACCCCATTTGCAATGAGCTCAGCATGGCCAGCAAGGTGGTAGGGCCCGCTAAGGTAATGCGGTGCTCGCGCTGCAGGACTTCCATCAGACCGGGCCGTCGCAAAACTTCTGCGTACAAGCCTTCGGTTGGTAAAAACAAAATTGCAAAATCCGTGGTGTAGGGAGGTTCGATGTATTTTTCTGCAATCGACTTAGCCTCCAAGCGAATCCGCACCTCTAAGGCTTTTCCGGCAGCTTCCGCATCGGCCACATGCGCCCGGCCCTGGGCGTCTAATAAGCGCTCGTAATCTTCGTTGGGAAACTTTGCATCGATGGGCAACCACAGCGGCGTTCCGTCGTCGGCCTTCCCCGGCAGTTTGATCGCGAAGTCCACCACGTTTTTACTTCCCGGGCGGGTAGCCACTTGAACGGCGTACTGGTCACTGACAAAAACCTGTTCCAACAACGAGGCCAATTGCGCTTCACCAAAAATTCCGCGCGTTTTTACGTTTGTGAGTAAATGTTTTAAGTCGCCCACACCTTGCGCAAGGGTTTGCATTTCGCCTAAACCTTTGTGCACTTGCTCAAGGCGGTCTGCGACTTGTTTGAAGCTTTCGCCTAATCGCGCTTGGAGCGTCGATTGCAGTTTTTCATCGACCGTTGCGCGCATTTCATCCAACTTAGCCGCATTGGTGGTTTGCAACTGCGCCAGTTGTAGGTCCAAGGTTTGGCGAATTTCAGCCAAACGCCTGGCATTGGATTCACTCAAGCCCGTGAGCTGGGTACTCAAAGTATCTGAGAGCGATTTTTGCAAACCTGCGAGCTGCTGACCAAAAGCATCGATCTGGGTGTTTTGGGTGCGCGTGGCTTCCGCGCTTTGTTGAACCAAGGTCTGCTGAAAAGTCGCAAGATTTTGGGCTGTCTCTTGGCGTCCTGCACGCGCTGATTCGGTTACTTCTCGGCGCAGTTCGCGCTCAAGCCGCTCAGAATTGTTTTGGATGCTATTTAAAACTTCTTGGCGCTGCGCTTGCAGCACCGGGTCATGGGGATTGGATTTGTCTGAGCGAAGACGCAAAACCATCAAGATAAAAACCAACTGAATCAGCCCCAGCCCAAGTAACACCCACCAACCGTATTCATTCACACGCATTCCCCAGTTTCATTGTTTTTCCTAATAACCGCACTGATTTAGTCTAGCCAGGTGGTGAAGTTTTGTACCTCGACCCGTGGCGTATGGAACGTGTTGACCACGGCGGTGGCATCGGCATAGCCCAAGGCCATTCCACACACCAGCATTTCATCGGGCCCAGCGCCAATATGCGTCAAGATGACTTTGGAAAATCCATTCCATGCGGCCTGCGGACAGGTATGCAAGCCCCGCCCCCGAGCGGCCACCATAATGCTTTGTAAAAATCCGCCGTAATCGACGAGTGAGCCGCGCCCCATCACTTTGTCAACGGTAAACATCAAGCCCACTGGCGCATCAAAGAATCGAAAGTTACGTTGGTGCTGTAGGTGCATTTGGTCTTTGTCTGCTTTGCCAATGCCTAACAAACCATACAAGCCCCAGCCGTTTTCGCGCCGGCGGTCAATATACGGGCTCACCCATTGTTGGGGGTAGTAGTCGTACTCTTCTACATAGTTCGCCGCGAGATCTGGATTTCCCCGCATCGCATCGTGAATCGTACAAACTTTGTCTACCAAGGTAGTGCGGCTATTGCCTTGCAACACATAGACCCTCCAAGGCTGACAGTTGGTGCCAGACGGAGCCCGGCTAGCCACTTTCAACAACAACTCCAACGTCTCACGGCTGACAGGTTGATCCGTAAAAGCCCGTGTGGACATGCGCGAGGTAATGGCAGCGTCAACGAATGTTGACTCAGAAGAGGCAGAACTCATAACAAGGATTCCAATACAGTTTTAAGTTTTTCAGGAACGGCCGTTGGGACGCGCGTTGCGGCATTGACATACACATGGACAAAATGCCCTTGGGCTGCGGCAAGCTCGCTTTGCCCAAAAATGGCCAGTCCATAGCGCACGCTGGACGTTCCCATTTTTTCTACGCGAAGCCCCACTGTAATCGGCTCTGGAAAGGCCAAGGGGGAAAAGTAGTTGCAGTGGGTCTCAACCACCAAGCCGATCGTCTCACCGTTGTGAATATCCAAAGCCCCCTGCTCTATCAAATAGGCATTCACCGCGGTGTCAAACCAGCTGTAGTAAACGACGTTATTGACGTGCCCATAGGCGTCGTTGTCGCTCCAGCGGGTGGTTACGGGACGCAACAGGCGGTAAGCGCTTCGGTTTTCAGCTTGGGGTTTGTACATACAGCAGATTAGACCTTTGATTGTGCCACTCCAAACGCTAATTTTTGAGATAAAAACCAACTTTTAGCACGCTGCACCCCACCTCCAGAAAAAATATTTAGGTTAAAAATACCAATGAAATCATAGACTTAGAAAAATATGTAACTTTTTTGCTGCATTGCAACAAAAAAGTCTTGCAAACTCGAAATTGCTGCCTATAATTCGTTCATGCTGCACTGCAACATATCGAGGCCAGGGGCCAAGTGACGGAGCAGATGGTGTTTTGAACTTTAACTTTTGGAGTATTTATATGTTGACCGTAGAACAAATCGTCGCCGCCCAACGTGCTGACGTTGAAACCCTTTTTGGCTTGACCCACAAAGCTTTCGAAGGCGTAGAAAAAATCGTTGAATTGAACCTGACCGCTTCTAAAGCAGCTTTGTCTGAGGCTTCTGGCCACACACAAACCATGCTCAGCGTGAAAGATGCTCAAGAGTTGTTGGCTTTGCAATCTGGCTTGCTGCAACCTTTGAGCGAAAAAACGGCTGCTTACAGCCGCCACCTGTATGACATCGCTACCGGTGCCAGCTCTGAGTTCACTAAGTCAGTTGAAGGCCAAGCTGCTGAAGCACAAAAGAAATTTGCTGCTTTGGTTGATACCGCTGCTAAAAACGCACCTGCTGGCTCTGAGTCCGCTGTTGCTGTGATGAAAAGCGCTATCTCTGCTGCCAACAACGCTTTGGAATCCGTACAAAAAGCGGTCAAGCAAGCAACCGAAGTGGCTGAAGCCAACTTCAATGCAGTGGCTGCCAGCGCAACCCAAGCAACGAAAACAGCAACTGCTAAAAAGCGTTAATTGAAAAGCGGCTTCGGAGTTGAAATAATTTTCAGTCTCCGAGGCAATGCAAGGGAAAACCCTGACATAATTTAGTCATTGAAAAACATCCGTGTTTCTAACCTGTTGTCTCCTCGGATTCTTTCGAAACCTCTAGGTTCAGGGATCCCTTCAAGGCCTCGTTGCAAAACGAGGCCTTTTTTTTGATCGATGGATTCACACCACGCGTTAACGCGATTTGGCTGCAATAGCCAAACGCAACTGAGGCAAGGCTTGGAGCATGGCTTGGCGGCCGGCTTCTATCAACCGTTTGCGGGAGCTAAAGTCAGAACTCGAGACGCCTGTCAAAACCGGTCGGACAACCACATCGGCGTCTTTAAGTTCAAATCCGTTGATACTTTTGCCCATGATGCTAAAAGTTTGCAACAAAACTTCAATCGTTCCGCTGGCCGAACTCCCTTCTGGTGGGCTTGAAATATCAACTGCAATCACCAACTCGGCCCCCATTTTTCTCGCTGCACGCACCGGAACCGGCGAAGACAATCCTCCATCGACATATTCATGGCCATTGATTTTTACGGGCGTAAAAACAGCGGGTACTGCGCTTGACGCACGCACTGCAGTTCCCGTATCGCCGCGCTGAAACAACATGTCGTTGCCAGAGTTGAGATCGGTTGCCACAATACCCAATGGCAATGGCATCGACTCAATGGGCTTTTGTCCAACCTGCACGTTGACATACTTCGCCAAAGCTTCACCGCGCAATACCCCACGGCCAAAAAACGGAAGCGTCCAATCCGCGATTGTCGACTCCTCCATGGTCTCGGCTACTTTTTGAAGTTGCACGCCATTTTTCCCACTCGCATACAACGCGGCTACCAAACTCCCCGCCGATGTGCCGGTAACTAACGCGGGGTTAATTCCTGCTTCTTCAAGCACTTGAATAACCCCGACATGGGCGAATCCTCGCGCCGCTCCGCCCCCTAGTGCCAAACCAATTTTGGGTGGGGTTTTAGGTATTGCAACGCTGACTATTGGCGCCACAACGGGAGGCGTTGGTGGTGCACTTGCACAACCGAACAACACCAAAGACGTCGTCCAAAGGAAAAATTGAAACAGCATTTTTTTCATGGTTTATCAAACAGGCCTGTGACACAATAGATTGCTACATACTAAAGAAAAAGAGAACGCACAATGTCCCGTCAAAGCATTTGGGCTTCCAAGGTTGCTGCCCTTGTGCAATCAGGCAACAGCCAAGCGGCATTGGCGCAAATCAAAGTTGCACCCTCTGTCAAAGACGTCAAACAACTGCGTGACTTACTCTTAAAAAACAAACTGCTCGCGGCCAACCCGAATGTGGACAGCGCGACGTCCGATCAAATTGTGGCGCTTTCAGCGCCTCGACTGCACCGCTCCCCATAAAAAAAGGCCTTCGACAGGCCTTTTTTTATGGCAAATTTCGAATTTACATTGCAGCTGCTTTTTTGTGCTTCGTTTTGGCTTTGTGTTTTTTAACATTCACCTTATGGGTGTTCTTTTTTGTCGCTTTTGAAGCCTTAGCAGCAGGAGCGGCCACAGGAGCCACTGGCTCAGTTTGCGCTATGGATAAAGCGGAAACACTGGAAATAACGAGAGCAGCAATCAATGTTTGAATTTTCATTTTTTGGATCCTTAAAGCGACTAAAAATTAATACACGAATGTATCGTAGCACGGCATATTATGAATAATTCAAGACACTGGCGAAAAAACATCAGCGCCTATTGAAGCTGTATTTATGGCAGCCAATCCAGCGCTTGCATATAGTCTGCGGACACCATCAGGTCATCCCACGACATAGCCTGACTTTTTGGCAACAACTTCCAGCGCCGCTCTTCGCTGGTCTCGCTGGCTTGCCAATGGCCTTTGAGCTGCGCTTCGGTCAAGCCAGCAATGAGTTCATCGATGGGAGAGGTTTCTCCCGACTTAAGCGGTAAGGATTGGTTGCATAAAAGAACCAAATCACAACCCGCGTGAAGTGCCGCAATGGCGGCGTGGGTGTAACTCAACTGGTGGCCATCCAGGTGCCTTGCGGCAGCCATAGACAAATCATCGCTAAAGATGGCGCCACCAAATCCCAACTCGCCGCGCAATACCTCTTGGAGCCAAACGCGTGAAAATCCGGCAGGCAGAGAGTCTACTTTCGGATAGATCACATGGGCGGGCATCACGCTATCCAGCGCGGTTCCCAACCAACGGTAAGGCGCGGCATCATCATCCAAAATTGCGGCGCGCGTTCGACGATCTATCGCGGTGGCTACGTGTGAGTCAGCTTTGACAAAACCATGACCGGGAAAATGTTTTCCACAATTGCCCATGCCGCTTTTTAAAAGCCCATGCATCACGCTTTTGGCCAATAGACTCACGACCCGGGGATCACGCGCAAACGCCCGGTCGCCAATCACGCTGCTTTCACCGTAGTCCAAATCCAAGACGGGAGCAAAACTGAAATCTACACCACACGCACGCAACTCAGAACCCAAAACAAAACCGCAGGCGGTCGCGGCTTGGGTGGCATCTAAAGGACCTGATTTTTTCCCATTGTGAGGCGCATCCATCCACTTTTGGCCCAAAGCACGCATGGGTGGCAAGTGGGTAAAGCCATCGTTCTTAAAGCGCTGTACGCGCCCGCCTTCGTGGTCAACGCAAATCAAAAGGTCTGAGCGCAGTTTTTTTATGCTGCTACACAAGGCGGTGAGTTGGGCGCGGCTTTCCCAATTACGGGAGAACAAAATCAAACCGCCAACTAAAGGATTTTGAAGTCTTACGCGGTCCACTTTAGTGAGCTTGGTTCCGGCAATATCAATAATGAGCGGAGCGTGGAATGTCATGGTTTAGATGGGTTCATTTCGACGACACAAAAACTCGCGGCATAGTCCGTCTCATCGGTCACAGTGACGTGGGCACGGAGTCCTTTGGATTCAAACCACACTTTAAGTTCGCCATGTAACACGATAAAAGGCGCACCACTGGCATGGTTAGCAATTTCACAGGAGCGCCACGTCATAGGCATGCGCATCCCCAAACCAATCGCTTTGCTAAACGATTCCTTTGCGCTAAAACGGGTTGCAAGGTAACGCACGCCTCGCTCGGGCCAGCGCGCACTGCGCTTCTTCCATACGAGCAACTCTTGGGGACTTAAGACTTTGGCAGCAAAACGCTCACCATGGCGCTGCAGACTGGTACGGATTCTGCGAACATCACAGATGTCGGTGCCCAGTCCGTAAATCATGGTCGAAGACAGTGCAAGTATTGCTTCACCGTCTCGGTATAGCCTAGTTCCAACGCATCAGCAATGAGCGCATGGCCAATGGATACTTCACTCAGCCCAGGTACCGCCCGAGCAAATACCGCTAGGTTGTCGCGGTTTAAATCATGGCCCGCATTCACGCCCAGACCCACAGCCAACGCCGCTCTTGCCGCATTGGCAAAACGGTCCAGTTGCGCCGTTTGGCCTGGTGTTGCCCAAGACGCTGCGTAAGGTTCGGTATAAAGCTCTACCCGGTCTGCGCCTATGGCTTTGGCCTGCGCCATCGCATCAGGCGTTGCATCCATAAACAAACTCACCCGCAGACCCCAAGCGTGTACTTGTGCAATCAAGGGGCGAAGGCGGTTGGCGTCTTGAGGAAAATTCCAACCATGGTCGCTGGTAAATTGTCCTTCGCCATCAGGAACAAAAGTGACTTGATGCACAGGGAGTTTGCGCGCGATCAAGTCAGCAACGCAGTCCATGAGATTGTGAAGAGGATTGCCCTCAATATTGAACTCTTTATCTGGCCATGCCTTCATTAAATGGGCGAGTTCCAGGACGTCGTCGGGACGAACATGGCGGGCATCCGGGCGGGGGTGAACCGTGATCCCTGAAGCACCCGCTTGGAGACACAACGTCGCTGCACGCGTAACACTTGGAATACCCAAATGCCGGGTATTGCGGACCAAAGCTACTTTATTGAGATTAACGGACAGTGCAGTTGAATGGGTTGTCATAACAAGGAGACTCAAGCGTCAGAGAGATTGGATATCCAACATCATTTGCCGCGTTCGCAGGGTTTTTACCCCGCTATGGTAGTGCAGGAGTGAACGAAGCTGGGGCTTGAGTGCATTGCTCAAAGCGGCGCAGGTACGCAAAGTCGTTGTAAAGGGCACGCTGCTGTCAAGCGTCGCTTGTAATTGGGACCACTGCGCACCACTTAAGCTGGCGCGATCATCGTCGTGCGCCAAGCGCAGACCGCCTTCCGGAACTAAGGTGTACTGGTGGGTTGGCAGTAAAGCGCCGAGCGTCATGGTTTGCGCGTCGAGTTGCGGCAGCAAGCCCACTTCTCGCAAAAGAAAAAGTTCAAAGGATCGCAGCGCGGCCTCTAACACTTCTCCATGTGCACTGGCAATGACTTCCACCACATTGGCATAAGCATCAAACAAAGTGGCATGCGGATCGTCGCGGGCTAACAAAGTCATCACCAACTCATTGATGTAGTAGCCGGAAAGTAGTGCCTCTCCGGAGGGCATCGCATAGCCTCCCTGCCACTCAGCGCTCTTTAAGGTTCGGATTTCTGCATCGCCGCCAAAGGCCAGATGCAAGGGCTGCAAAGGCAGCAAGATGGGCCTGAAGCTCGAACTCGGGCGCTTCACGCCTTTGGCAATTAAAGCGATGCGTCCGTAGTGGCGCGTAAAAACTTCCAAAATGAGACTGGATTCACTCCAGTCATAGCGGTGAAGAACAAATGCGGGTTCGTCTGCGATTCGCCGTGTGGCCATTTACTCGTATCCAAACGAGCGAACGCGTGCCTCATCGTCCGCCCAACCGGATCGCACTTTGACCCACATTTCGATAAACACTTTGGCGTCAAGGAGTTTCTCCAACTCGACACGGGTTTCCATGCCAATACGTTTGATCCGCTCCCCTTTATCGCCAATCACCATGGCCTTGTGACCGTCACGCTCAACAACGATGGTTGCAGCAATGCGCAGTAGGCGTTTTTGCTTGCCCCGGCCGGCTTCTTCTTCAAACTTATCGATAACGACCGTGGAGGTGTATGGCAGCTCATCGCCCGTGAGTCGAAACAGTTTTTCGCGTACGGTTTCACTGGCTAAAAATTTCTCGCTTCGATCCGTGAGTTCATCTTCGGCGTACCACCAGGCTTGCTCGGGCAGGTATTTTTCACAGATTCCCAACATCCGCTCGATATCCTTGGAATTTTTAGCGGACATCGGAACAAACTCGGCAAACGCATGGCGTTGCTGCATGTCTTGCAACCAGGGAGCAATATCTGCACGGCGGTTAACTTGGTCGAGTTTGTTGGCCACTAGCAATGTAGGGACCTGCTTGCTAAGGAGCGCCAATACTTTGGCATCGGCTTGGTTAAACATGCCCGCCTCCACCACAAACAAAATCAGATCCACATCACCCACCGCACCCACTACGGTTTTATTCAAGGAGCGGTTGAGTGCGTTGTTGTGGCGAGTTTGAAAGCCTGGGGTGTCGACGAATACGAATTGGGTTGCCCCGCGGGTATGCATCCCCGTGATACGGTGGCGGGTGGTTTGCGCTTTGCGCGAGGTGATGCTGATTTTTTGCCCCACCAGCGCATTCATCAGTGTCGATTTGCCTACATTGGGCTTCCCAACGATAGCAACCAAACCACAGCGCTGGCCCTCTAAGCCTTGGGTGCCAGGCGCTACGGCGCGAACGGTGGTTTTGAGCAAGCCTTCGAGCATGCTGTCCAACGCATCGGCAGCTTGTACTTCTCCCTCTTGCACAGGTTCTTGCACAGGTGCAACTGGAAGTGGTTTATTTTTTTTTGAAACTGTCATAGCCCCGCCTTTGAATGAATAGTTTGTAGCATGGCTGCGGCAGAGGCCTGTTCAGCGGCACGGCGCGATCCGCCGATACCGCGTTCGGTCAAATGCATTTCTGGAATTTCGCATTCCACATCAAAACTTTGCTGGTGCGCGGCTCCCAAAACACTGACCACCCGGTATTCTGGAATTTTCAATTTCCGACCTTGTAGCCACTCTTGTAACTCAGTTTTGGGATCTTTGCCAATCGCGTCCATCTGGGGATTGATGTCCACGGAGGCATACAAGCGGTGAACCAAGGCTTGGGCTTTCGCAAATCCAGCGTCGAGGTAAACCGCACCAATCAGAGACTCCAATGCGTCCGCTAATATCGAGGCGCGTTTTTGCCCCCCAGAGCGCATCTCGCCTTCGCCTAACTTGATGACAAGGGGCAAACCCAAATCCACCGCAATTTTGTGCAAAGTGTCTTGCTTAACCAAATTGGCACGCACCCGCGATAAATCGCCTTCTGGTAAATCAGCGAGGCGTCGGTAAAGCAAATCCGACACTGCCAAGTTCAATACCGAGTCACCCAAAAATTCTAGCCGCTCGTAGTGGTCCGCAGAAAAACTCCGATGCGTGAGAGCGCGCTCGAACAGCGTGGGATCGGTGAATTCGTGTTGCAACCGCTGCTGCAACTCTAATTTAAGCGTACTCACTTTATGGCAGCTTCAATGAAAGGACCCAATACGCTTGAGACTTCCGAAATTCATCCAAACAAAGAAGGCTTTACCCACGATATTTTTCTCAGGTACAAAGCCCCAATAGCGCGAATCCATGGAGTTATCACGGTTGTCCCCCATCATGAAGTAATGGCCTTCAGGCACTTTGCAGGTGACGCCCTCAATGGTGTAATTGCAAGCCTCAAAGCCTGGGAATTTTTCTACTCCAGGGATAAATGCAGGACGGTCGTCGTCGTTAAGCAGTCGGTGAGGCTGTGCTCCGAGCGCTTCTTGGTACTGCTTGAAGTAGCGCATGGAATCTTCATCAAAGAACTCAGGGACCGACTGGGTTTCAATGGTTTTGCCATTGATCGTTAGACGCTTGTTGAGATACGCCACTGTATCGCCTGGCAATCCTACGACGCGTTTGATGTAGTCCAAACTGGGCTTGGGCGGGTAGCGAAACACCATGACATCACCATGCTGGGGTTTTTCACCGTCTGTGATTTTTGTATTGATGACCGGAATACGCAAGCCATAGTGAAACTTATTGACCAAAATTAAGTCGCCCACCAAAAGCGTTGGAATCATTGAACCTGATGGAATTTTGAATGGCTCGACCAAAAAAGACCGTAAGAAAAAAACCGAAATAATCACAGGAAATAGACCTGCGGTCCAATCCAGCCACCAAGGCTGGGCCAGAATATGGGCTTGCGCTTGGGCAATATTTCCATCGACTTGGGTGATGCCCTGCTTCAATAAGTTAGCTCGGCGCTCCGTGTCATTGGCTTCCAACTGGGCTGCCGCTTTTTGTCGTGCAGGCCAAAAATACAAGCGCTCGGCAATCCAATACAGTCCAGTGATAGACGATGCAATAAAAAGCAGCAAGGCGAAGTTTCCTTCGACATAACCCACGTACCACGAGCCGATATAGGCTACAAAAGCAGCCAGAACAAAAGAGGTAAGGACTTGCATTAGTCTTCCACCTGCAAAATCGCCAAGAATGCTTCTTGCGGAACTTCTACGGATCCAATTTGTTTCATGCGTTTCTTACCTGCTTTTTGTTTCTCTAAAAGTTTGCGCTTGCGTGAAATGTCACCGCCATAACACTTGGCTAACACATTCTTTCGCAAGGCTTTGATTGTCTCACGCGCAATGATGTTGGCACCGATGGCGGCTTGAATAGCAACGTCATACATTTGTCGCGAAATAATCTCCCACATCTTGCCCACCACTGCGCGGCCTCGGTAGGTGGCTTGGCTGCGGTGAACAATGATGGATAAAGCATCGACCTTCTCACCGTTGAGCAAAATATCAACCTTGACGACATCCGCAGCGCGGTACTCTTTAAACTCGTAATCCATAGACGCGTAGCCCCGACTGACCGATTTAAGTTTGTCAAAAAAGTCGAGAACAATTTCCCCCAATGGCATCTCGTAAGTGAGCATCACTTGACGCCCGTGGTAGGCCATATTCATTTGTACGCCACGCTTTTGGTTGGCCAGTGTCATGACCGAACCAACATATTCTTGGGGCATGTACAAATGCACGGTCACGATGGGCTCGCGTACTTCTTCCAACCGGCCTTGGTCGGGCATTTTGGAAGGGTTTTCAACCATGCGCACAGTTCCGTCGGCTTGAACGACTTGGTAGACCACACTTGGCGCGGTAGTAATAAGGTCTTGGTCAAATTCACGTTCCAAGCGCTCTTGAACAATCTCCATGTGCAACAAGCCCAAGAACCCACAGCGAAACCCAAAACCCAGCGCTTGGGATACTTCTGGCTCATAGTGCAAAGACGCGTCATTGAGTTTGAGTTTTTCCAGACTGTCGCGCAAACCTTCGTATTGGTTGGCCTCGGTAGGGTACAAACCCGCAAACACTTGGGGTTGTATTTCTTTAAAGCCGGGCAAGGCGATGGTCGCAGTCGCTGCCGCGCCGCCGCTTCCCTGCTTGATCAAGGTAATCGTGTCGCCGACTTTCGCAGCTTGCAATTCACGAATTCCCGCAATGATGTAACCAACCTCACCAGCCTCTAGCGAATCACGCGGTTGGTTGGATGGGGTAAAAACGCCGAGGTTGTCTGCGTTGTACATAGTCCCAGTGGCCATCATTTTGATTCGCTCGCCCTTGGCCAAACGCCCGTCGACGACCCGCACCAACATCACAACGCCTACGTAGCTGTCAAACCAACTGTCAATGATCATGGCGCGCAAAGGGCCCGCAGGATTGCCTTTGGGCGCAGGAATTTTGGCGACAATTGCTTCCAAAATTTCTTCAATACCCATTCCTGTCTTGGCCGAGCAGGGAATCGCTTCACTGGCATCTATCCCAATAACGTCTTCCACTTCTGCGCGTGCATTGTCTGGGTCCGCATTAGGCAAATCCATCTTGTTAAGAACAGGAACCACTTCCACGCCAAGTTCTAAGGCGGTGTAGCAATTGGCAACCGTTTGGGCTTCAACCCCTTGGCTTGCATCGACAACCAAAAGTGCCCCTTCGCAGGCAGACAACGAGCGACTCACCTCGTAGGAAAAATCCACGTGGCCCGGCGTATCAATCAAATTCAAGTTATAGACTTGTCCATCTTTGGCTTTGTATTTCAAAGCCGCAGTCTGCGCCTTGATAGTTATCCCGCGCTCTTTTTCAATATCCATCGAGTCCAAAACCTGGGCCTCCATGTCCCGCGCCTCTAACCCACCGCAGCGTTGAATCAAGCGGTCAGCCAAGGTCGATTTGCCGTGGTCAATATGAGCAATGATGGAAAAATTTCTGATGTGGTTCATCAAGGAAGCGCTTCAAGTGGTTGAATTAAAAAGAACCAACAAGAAAAAAGGGCACGTCATTGAAGTGACGCGCCCTGAACCAACAGTCTTTGGCAACTGCGAAAGTTGGAACTTCATTGTAGGCAAAAAGTGCGAAAAGCACAGGGCAAAAATAAGAATTTAATAGCGTTGCGGACTTACAACGGGAAAGTTATGCACAGCTTGTTAACAAAACGAAGGCTTGCGCAGTGGGCAAGGTGTGGATGGCCTGTTGGTTACTTGGGGACATGTCGCATCATGAATTCCATGCTGCGCTTTATTCCAAGAATCCACACTTTGAAGGTTCCATTCTAACCAAAATAGGCGTTCGTACTGTTCTGACAATGGAAGCCCTTATCGCGTATGAACTAAAAAAATAAATAAACACCGGGTTGATTCTTTGCCCAAAGACCCTAAAAAATCACGTTTTTAGGGTCTTTGGTCTGAATTTCTAAGGGTTTACCTTGATTGCGGCGTACTGGGTCCACTCTCCGCGTCGGAACAAAACGGTCAAAGGCTTGCTTTTTTCATGCTTTGACAAAACGGCCTCTAATTCTTTAACCGACGCGGTTTGGGCGTTGTTGATCGACAAAATAATATCGCCTTCTCGCAGACCTGCACGGGCGGCAGCCTCGACTGCAGCGTCCACACGCACTCCCGCTTTGAGCTTGAGAGTTTGCTTTTGCGCATCCGTCAAATCGCTGATGC
>QYPA01000141.1 GCA_007279715.1 Comamonadaceae bacterium
ATTCGCGAAGGTGGCCGTACCGTTGGTGCGGGCGTGGTTGCGAAAATTATTGCGTAATCAAGGATATACACCATGGCTACCAAACAAAAAATTCGCATTCGCCTGAAGGCGTTTGACTACAAATTGATCGATCAATCTGCAGCTGAAATCGTAGAAACTGCAAAACGCACTGGTGCAATTGTGAAGGGCCCTGTGCCTTTGCCAACCCGCATGAAGCGTTTTGACATTTTGCGTTCACCGCACGTCAACAAATCAAGCCGCGACCAATTTGAAATTCGTACCCACCAGCGTCTCATGGACATTGTGGAGCCGACCGACAAAACGGTTGATGCGCTGATGAAACTTGACCTGCCAGCAGGCGTGGATGTAGAAATCAAGCTGCAATAAGCCAGTTAAAGGCCTAATTTCTTAGAAATTAGGCCTTTGGAGAGTAGAGTTTTAGCAAAAGACTTGTAACTACGATAAGTCCGCGCTATACTCGCAGGCTGCCTCAAGAAATGACTTGGTTTAAATCAAGCGTTCAAGGCGGTTTTATTAACAGTCTCTCACGCAAAAACGGTGTCGCCAATTGAAGTGACAACGGTGAGAGTTACGGAGAAAACAATGAGTCTTAGCAATCACTTAGGGTTGCTGGGTCGCAAAGTTGGCATGATGCGCCTATTCACCGACGACGGGGACACAGTTCCTGTGACGGTAGTAGATGTGTCAAACAACCGTGTGACGCAGATCAAAACCCAGGCGAACGATGGCTACGTTGCCTTGCAGGTAACGTTTGGTTCACGCAAAGCTTCGCGTGTAACTAAGCCAATTGCTGGCCACCTCGCCAAGGCGGGTGTTGAAGCCGGTGAAATCATCCAAGAATTTCGTGTCACTGCAGATGCAGCAGCCCAGTTTCAAGCAGGATCCGTCATTGCTGCCTCTGGTGTGTTTGCAGCAGGCCAAAAAGTGGACGTTCAAGGAACAAGCATTGGTAAAGGCTTTGCCGGCACCATCAAGCGCCACAACATGAGTTCACAGCGTGCCTCTCACGGTAACAGCCGCTCGCACAATGTGCCCGGCTCTATCGGTATGGCACAAGATCCTGGCCGTGTGTTTCCTGGTAAGCGCATGACAGGACATTTGGGCGACATCACTGTCACTACCCAAAACCTCGATATTTTCCGCATTGACGAAGCGCGCCAGTTGCTCATGATCAGGGGCGCAATTCCCGGATCCGCGGGTGGTTTCGTTACCGTGCGTCCTGCTGTCAAAGCAAAATCTGACGCTGCGAAAGGAGCGAACTAATGCAGCTCGAACTCCTAAACGACCAAGGTCAAGCGACCGCTAAATACGACGCGCCTGAGACGGTGTTTGGTCGTGAATACAACGAAGACTTGGTTCACCAAGTTGTGGTGGCTTTTCAAGCTAATGCGCGTCAAGGCACCCGTGCCCAAAAAGACCGCGAGCAAGTCAAGCACTCCACCAAAAAGCCATTCAAGCAAAAGGGAACCGGTCGCGCTCGCGCTGGTATGACATCTTCGCCACTGTGGCGCGGAGGCGGTCGTATTTTCCCGAATATGCCTGATGAAAATTTCAGCCACAAGATCAACAAGAAGATGTACCGCGCTGGTATGGCTTCTATCCTCTCCCAGCTCGCCCGTGAAGGCCGCTTGGCAGTGGTTGATTCTTTAACGGTTGACTCTCCAAAAACCAAGCCCTTGGCTGCTAAGTTCAAAGCAATGAACTTGCAATCTGTGCTCGTGATCGCTGATGAAGTCGACGAAAACTTGTACTTGGCTTCGCGCAATTTGGTCAACATCTTGGTAGTAGAGCCCCGTTACGCTGATCCAGTGTCACTCGTGCATTACCGCAAAGTGTTGGTCACCAAGGCTGCAATGGACAAACTCAAGGAGATGTTCGCATGAGCCACGGTCCCAATTTATCCAAATTCGACGAAGGTCGTTTGATGCAGGTTCTGATCGCTCCCATCGTGTCTGAAAAGGCAACCATGGTGGCTGAAAAGAGCAATGCAGTGACTTTCAAGGTGCTCCAAGACGCTACCAAATATGAGATCAAGGCCGCTGTGGAATTGATGTTCAAAGTAGAAGTCAAGGGCGTATCGGTAGTTAATACCAAAGGCAAGTCCAAGCGTTTTGGCAAGTCCATGGGTCGTCGCGACAATGTTCGCAAGGCCTACGTCATGCTGATGCCTGGTCAAGAGCTCAACCTCGGCGGGGAGGCTGCGTAATCATGGCTGTTATTAAAATGAAACCCACTTCACCAGGCCGTCGTGGCGTGGTGAAAATTTCTCGGGATCACCTGTACAAAGGTGCCCCGCATGCAGCATTGTTGGAGCCTCAGTTCCAGCACGCTGGCCGTAACAACAACGGTCACATTACAACGCGCCATAAAGGCGGTGGACACAAGCACCACTACCGCGTGGTTGACTTCCGTCGTTTGAAAGACGGAATTCCTGCAAAAGTGGAGCGTATTGAATACGATCCCAACCGCTCCGCGCACATTGCGTTGGTGTGTTACGCCGACGGCGAGCGCACTTACATCATTGCGCCGCGTGGTTTGGAAGTCGGTGCAAGCATCATGAGTGGCTCGGAAGCGCCAATTCGTGTTGGCAACACTTTGCCTATTCGCAACATCCCAGTGGGCTCCATCATCCACTGTGTTGAATTGCAAGTGGGCAAGGGAGCACAAATCATCCGCTCTGCGGGTACCTCTGCAACGCTGCTAGCGCGTGAAGGCACCTACGCTCAGGTGCGCATGCGCTCTGGGGAAGTTCGCAAGATCAACATTGATTGCCGCGCAACCATTGGACAAGTCGCCAACGAAGAGCACAGCCTGCGCCAACTCGGTAAAGCCGGTGTGAAGCGTTGGATGGGTATTCGTCCTACCGTTCGCGGTACCGTCATGAACCCTGTGGATCACCCACACGGTGGTGGCGAAGGCAAGACAGGCGAAGGCCGTCATCCAGTGGATCCTTGGGGCAATTTGACCAAGGGTTACCGTACCCGTAACAACAAGCGCACGCAGGTCATGATCGTGTCGCGTCGCAAGAAGTAAGGGGTAGGTAAATGACTCGTTCTCTCAAAAAAGGCCCATTCGTGGACCATCACTTGGTAGCAAAGACTGAAAAAGCCGTTGCTACTAAAGACAAAAAACCGATTAAGACTTGGTCGCGTCGCTCCATGATCTTGCCCGATTTCATCGGCTTGACCATCGCTGTGCACAACGGCAAACAGCACGTGCCTGTCTATATCACTGACCAAATGGTCGGCCACAAGTTGGGTGAGTTCGCTCTGACCCGTACTTTCAAAGGCCACCCTGCGGACAAAAAAGTCCAAAAGAAATAAGGAGGTGACCATGGAAACTCGTGCAACCCTTCGTGGCGTTCGTTTGTCGGTTGACAAAGGCCGTTTGGTCGCGGATCTGATTCGCGGCAAAAAGGTCGACCAAGCACTCAACATCTTGCAATTCACACAGAAAAAAGCTGCTGTGATTATCAAGAAAGTGCTGGAGTCAGCTATTGCTAACGCCGAACACAATGACGGTGCTGATATCGACGAATTGAAGGTTAAAACCATCTTCGTTGAGCAAGGTGCTTCATTGCGTCGCTTTACCGCCCGCGCCAAAGGTCGCGGCAACCAAATCCGTAAACCCACGTGCCATGTGTACGTGACGGTCGGTAACTGAAAGAGGCCAGGAAGATATGGGACAAAAAATCCACCCAACCGGCTTTCGTCTTGCGATTAGCCGTAACTGGTCCTCGCGCTGGTACGCCAGTAACCGCGATTTCGCGGGTATGTTGGCCGAAGACATCAAAGTACGCGAGTACCTTAAAGCCAAGCTGAAAAACGCTTCTGTTTCTCGCATCTTGATTGAGCGTCCTGCAAAGAACGCCCGCATCACGATTTACTCTTCACGCCCAGGTGTCGTGATCGGAAAAAAAGGTGAAGATATTGAGAACTTGAAGCGCGAACTCGGCAAGCAGCTCGGTGTACCCGTGGCAGTCAACATCGAAGAAGTGCGCAAGCCCGAGATCGATGCCAAACTGATCGCTGACAGCATCACGCAACAGCTTGAAAAACGCATCATGTTCCGTCGTGCCATGAAGCGCGCCATGCAAAACGCCATGCGTCTGGGTGCCCTTGGCATCAAGATCATGTCGGCTGGCCGTTTGAATGGCATCGAGATCGCACGTACCGAGTGGTACCGCGAAGGCCGTGTTCCACTTCACACTTTGCGTGCTGATATTGACTACGGTACCTCTGAAGCCAAAACAACTTACGGCATTATTGGCGTAAAAGTTTGGGTCTACAAAGGCGATACATTGGGTCGCAACGATCTTCCTGCAGCAGTGGAGCCTCGCGCTGAAGAAGAACGCCGCCCCCGTGGTCCCCGTCGCGATGATCGCGGTGGTGCCCGTCCTAGTTCAGACCGTCCAGCGCCTCGCGCTGCCCGTCGTCCGGTCGGCAGCAATGCCGCTCCAGCCGATGGCAGTGACAAGCCTGCTGAAGCCGGTGGAGCTGAAGCCCCTAAACCCGCCGTTAAGCGCGTACGCACAGTCGCCGCGCCAGCTGCAGCAGCTGACGGCAAAGGAGAATAACCATGTTGCAACCCGCTCGTCGCAAATACCGCAAAGAGCAGAAGGGCCGTAACACCGGCATTGCTACCCGAGGAAGCTCGGTCGCATTCGGTGATTTCGGACTCAAATGTACAGATCGCGGCCGCTTGACGGCTCGCCAGATTGAAGCTGCACGTCGTGCAATTTCTCGTCACGTCAAACGTGGCGGTCGTATCTGGATTCGTGTTTTTCCGGACAAGCCGATCTCCCAAAAGCCTGCTGAAGTGCGTATGGGTAACGGTAAAGGCAATCCCGAGTACTACGTGGCTGAAATTCAGCCCGGAAAAATCGTGTTTGAAATTGTCGGTGTGCCAGAAGCGCTCGCCCGTGAAGCATTCCGTTTGGCTGCTGCCAAACTGCCTTTGCGTACGACCTTTGTCAGCCGCATGATCGGCCAGTAATCAGGAGAATGACGAAAATGAAAACGACTGAACTGCGCAAAAAAGACGTTGTCGGCCTGCAAACCGAGATCAAAGAACTCCAGCGAGCTCACTTTGGTCTGCGTATGCAAAAAGCCACTCAACAAATTACCAACACCGCTACGCTGCGCATTGCGCGCCGCGATATTGCTCGCGCCAAGACTATTCTTGTCGAAAAGCAAAGCGTTGAAACATCCGCCAAATAAGGAGCATAAATGACGGAAGCTAAAAAATCCCTCAAGCGCACCTTGATTGGCAAGGTGGTCAGCGATAAGCGTTCTAAGACAGTAACTGTGCTTATTGAGCGTCGTGTTAAGCACGAACTCTACGGCAAGATTGTCGGCAAATCCAGCAAGTACCACGCCCATGACGAAACCGGCGTATACAAGTTGGGTGATACGGTAGAAATTACCGAAAGCCGGCCTATCTCTAAAACCAAAAACTGGGTAGCAACCCGCTTGGTTCAAAAGGCAGTAGCGGTATAAGCCTATTTGGCTTAATACTTACGCTTCCTCAAAAAACGGTCCACAATTGTGGGCCGTTTTTCATTTATGAAACGTATTTAATTCAACCCATTAAGGAGCACCCATGATCAAAGTAGGCGACACACTTCCCCCATCCACACTGATGGAATATTCAGAGGTTGAAGGCGAAGGCTGCAGCATTGGCCCCAATGCGGTTGACGTAAGTAAAGCCAGCGCTGGTAAAACTATCGCCTTGTTTGCATTACCAGGCGCGTATACGCCCACATGCTCTGCAAAACATGTCCCAGGCTATGTTGAGCACTTCGCTGAATTCAAGGCCGCAGGCGTAGATGAAATCTGGTGCGTCAGTGTCAATGATGCGTTTGTGATGGGTGCGTGGGCGCGTGATCAGAAAACTGGCACCAAAGTGCGTATGTTGGCCGATGGAAGTGCCGCATTCACCCAGGCCACTGGTTTGACATTGGACTTGACAAGCCGCGGCATGGGTTTGCGCAGCAACCGCTATTCGATGTTGGTTAAAAATGGAAAAGTGGCCTCATTGAACATTGAGGGCCCAGGAAAGTTTGAAGTCAGCGACGCGCAAACTTTGTTGGCGCAGGCCAAAGGCTAATTGACCTAGAACGCAAAGCGGACCTTGAGCGCAATGGCGTTAGAGGTCTGCTTTTAAGTAATGTGCCCCAGCTATGGGGTTGAAATGGTAAGGCGGAATTTCTGCAAACCCGAGTTCTTGGTAAAGCGCTCGTGCGGTTTCCATATCGCTCAAGGTATCTAAGAGCACGCAACTGTAATCGTGCAGATGCGCGTAATCTAGCATCGCTTGGGCAAGTAAGCGACCTACTCCTTTGGTTCTACAACGCGGTTGGACAAACAATCGCTTCATCTCGCAAGCATTAGGGTAGTCAGCGTTGTCCAGGGGGCGCAAAGCACAGCAGCCTGCCCACTCGCCGTCCACACTCGCTAAAAGTAAATGCCCACGGGGAGCGGCATAGTCTCCTGGCAAATCTCTTAACTCCGCCTCAAAATTTTCGAAATAAGCGACTGCAGCAATTGAGTCGGTGTATTCTTTTATTAGGCTGCGTAGGGCTTCAAATTCAGCAGCCGACTGTGGCGAAATCAGTAAGACCTTTGAGTTTTGCGAGGGCGAGGGCTTGTTCATGAGGAGTGCGCGAGCGCGGGCTTGCGATTCAGGTCTCTTTCAAAAGCTGCGCAATGAGGGCATCTAACTGAGCAAAGTCGGGAGCGCCCACGTA
>QYPA01000154.1 GCA_007279715.1 Comamonadaceae bacterium
CCCGATTTCAACGATCTTTCCATCCATCAAGCGGGTGTATTGGTTCGGGATAGAAGGGACTAAATTAGGAAAATAATTCGTGCGGGCGCTGATCGCTTGAACCGCCTCAGGGTCATTGAGGCCATGCATCGCAAAAAATGCGGCGGAACGTTCTCCGCCAAATCCATTGGCTCCCAAACACGCCATCCGTGCGACTTGAAAATCGGTCCCACTGATCCACATGCCGACATTCCAGCGCTCGCAAAGCCACGCAGCCAAACCGATGTGATCGGGATGCATATGGGTGACGATGACACGCAAAATAGGCAAGCCCTCTAACTCATTCACAAAGAGCGCTTCCCACTGGGCTTTGGATTCTTCTTTATGAATACAACAGTCCACCACAGTCCAGCCTTGAACCTGACCGCTCTCACCTCTTTTGGTATCGCGCAGCAGCCATAAATTGATATGGTCTAAAGCGAACGGCAAGGCCATGCGGATCCATTTGATTCCGGGAGCCACTTCAATGCAGTGACCGCTTTCGGGCAGGGCGTCGCCCAAGGGGTAGTGGAGTTGGTTTTCGAGTTCGTTCATGGATATGGCTGTTTTTTGCTTCATAATTGACGTTTACGTAAACGTCAATTGCGTCTATTGTAGGCACGGCCTGTTCATAGACCTGTCACCTTGGTATGCCAACATTCTTGTATTGTCTGTGAACTCCGCATGAACATCACTTTCAGCATCAGCGACCTCGCACGAGAATTCGACTTAACGACCCGCGCGATTCGCTTTTATGAAGACTTAGGGCTCTTGGATCCTGAGCGCACAGGCCCTGGCGGACGCAACCGGGTTTACAGCGTTCGTGACCGCACACGATTGAAATTGACTTTACGCGCGAAACGTTTGGGTTTGAGTCTGACAGAAGCGAAAGACATTATCGAAACCTACGATAGCCCCCGCGATACCGGCGTACAACTGGAAAAGTTTTTACGTGTGCTTGATACCCACCGCAATCAAATCGAAGACCAAATGGCCGACCTGCAAGCCAACCTGGAAGAAATCAAAGTCCACCAGCGCGAAGCCCGCGCCTTGCTTGCTAAGACAGACCCTGCGCCTTTGAAACGCAAGGTCAAATCCAAAGGGGCTGTCCATGCCATCGCATAAGGCAACACCTGCCGCCCTTTGGAAACGCATTGAAGACAGCCTCAAGCGCCAAGGAATGATGGTGCACTTGCAAGCGCGTCTCCTTCGGGTGGAGCACGGCTTGGTTGAAATTGCGCTGCCGTATTCCGAAAAAGTGACCCAACAACGCAACGGATTCCATGGCGGCGCGATGGGGGCGCTTGCGGATATCGCAGGCGGCTACGCAGGACTCACGGTGCTTGACGATGGGATGGACGTCACCACGGTGGAATACAAAATTAATTTTCTAGCGGCCTTTCAAGGTGGCGAACTGCGGGCTACAGGAAAAGTCGTGCGCGCTGGGCGGCGAATTATTGTGACGACGGCTGAAATTTTTCACGTGGACGACCAAGGCAAGCACAGTGCGTGCGCAGTCATGCAACAAACCCTGGTCCCACTAGCTCAATCTGAATGAACCACACACTGTAAGGAATACCGAAATGAACATGCCTGGACTGAATTTTCAATTGGGAGAAGACATTGATGCGCTGCGCGACGCGGTGCGTGAGTTTGCACAGACCGAAATTGCACCCCGGGCTGCAGAGATCGATCGCAGCGATCAATTCCCCATGGATTTGTGGCGCAAGATGGGTGATATCGGCGTTTTAGGTATCACGGTCGGAGAAGAATACGGTGGAGCCAACATGGGCTATTTGGCGCACATGATCGCGATGGAAGAAATTTCCCGCGCCAGTGCTTCCGTTGGTTTGTCTTACGGCGCGCACAGCAACCTGTGCGTCAACCAAATCAAACGCAACGGCAGCGAAGCGCAACGAAAAAAATACCTGCCCAAACTCATCAGCGGTGAACACGTGGGCGCGCTTGCGATGAGTGAGCCAGGCGCGGGCAGCGATGTGTTGTCTATGAAACTTCGAGCCGAAGACAAAGGCGGCTACTACCTGCTGAACGGGAACAAGATGTGGATCACCAACGGGCCCGACGCCGATACCTTGGTGGTGTATGCCAAAAGCGAGCCCGAACTCGGTGCGCGCGGCGTGACGGCTTTCCTTATTGAAAAAAACATGCCAGGGTTTTCAATCGCACAAAAGCTCGACAAACTTGGCATGCGCGGCAGCCATACCGGTGAACTGGTTTTTGACAACGTGGAAGTACCCATGGCCAACGTACTTGGCGGTGTCAACAACGGTGCCAAAGTATTGATGAGTGGCTTGGACTACGAGCGCGCCGTTCTGACTGGTGGGCCGCTTGGGATCATGCAGTCGGTGATGGATAGCGTCGTCCCCTATATCCATGACCGCAAACAATTTGGCCAAAGTATTGGGGAGTTTCAACTCATCCAAGGCAAGGTAGCCGATATGTACACCGTGCTGCAAGCCGGGCGCTCCTTTGCTTATACAGTGGCAAAAAATTTAGACCTGTTAGGCATCGAACATGTGCGCCAAGTCAGAAAGGACTGCGCTAGCGTGATTCTTTGGTGTGCTGAGAAAGCCACCTGGATGGCCGGAGAAGGCGTACAAATTTTTGGTGGCAACGGGTATATCAACGATTACCCACTGGGGCGCTTGTGGCGCGACGCCAAGCTCTACGAAA
This sequence comes from Comamonadaceae bacterium, assembly GCA_007279715.1. Lineage (GTDB taxonomy): Bacteria > Pseudomonadota > Gammaproteobacteria > Burkholderiales > Burkholderiaceae_C > Allorhodoferax. The sequence continues at coordinate 2,713 of QYPA01000154.1, forward strand.
TCGGCGCAGGCACCAGTGAAATTCGTCGGATGTTGATTGGGCGGGAGTTATTTGCGGAGACGATGGCATAAAAAGTAGGGTCTTGTCACCCTCCTGCACAATGATTTCTTTTTAATTTTTATATATCACCATGTCTGACCTCAACGATCTCTTTGCCCGTAACCGCAGCTGGGCTGCTGAAATGGAACGCAGCCGGCCGGGGTTTTTTACCAGCCTTCTGAGCCAACAAAAGCCCCGCTATATGTGGATCGGTTGCTCCGACAGCCGTGTTCCGGCCAATGAAATTATTGGCTTAGCGCCAGGTGAAATTTTTGTCCACCGCAACGTAGCCAACGTGGTGGTGCATTCGGACCTAAATGCGCTTTCGACGATTCAATTTGCGGTGGAGCGACTGAAAGTCAAGGACGTCATGGTGGTCGGGCACTATGGCTGTTCTGGTGTTCAGGCCGCTTTAGAAGGTGCGCGTATTGGCTTGGCTGATAACTGGCTGCGCCATATTCAGGATGTGCGTGACCACCACCGCGCCATGATCGAAGCGGCACCTGAACATGCCCGCGCGAATATTCTTTGTGAACTGAATGCGGTGGAGCAAGTACTCAATGTAGCCCAAAGCACCGTTTTACAAGACGCGTGGTCGCGCGGCCAAGACGTCACGCTGCACGGTTGCGTCTACGGATTACATGATGGCCTGCTTCAAAATTTACACATGCGCATCACAGGCAATGATGGAATTGAATCGATTTACCGCGAAGCGATCGCAGCCATTGGGCGTACGCCGCGTTAGGATTGTCGATGTTTCCCACCCGACTTGACTCGACGCTGGCCTACGAAATCGCCAAGGCCATGATGGATGGTTTTAACCGGCATTACCAACTTTTTAGAACCGAGTCGTCCCGCGCTAAGCACCGCTTTGAAGTAGCTGACTGGCATGGGCAACAACGGGCGCAGCGCGAGCGGATCGAGTTTTACGATATTCGGGTTTTGGAATGTTCGGGACGCTTGGAGCGTGAGTACAAAGCCGGCGATCAAGCGATGGATGTTTGGCAACAAGTGAAGTTGCATTACATTGGACTATTGGTGGACCACCACCAACCGGAGTTGGCTGAAACATTTTTTAATTCGGTCACCACGAAAATTTTGCATCGATCGTATTTTCAAAATGACTTTATTTTTGTCCGTCCTGCGGTCAGTACCGAATACATAGAAAACAGCGAAGCCCAATCCAAACCGACGTACCGGTCGTATTACCCCAGCCGCGAAACGATGCCTGCAGTGATTGAAAAGTTGCTGCGTGACTTTGATTTGCAAAAAGAATTCGCGAATTTGCCACGCGACTCCGCCCGTGTTGCAGAAGCGATGTCTCGACGCTTAGGGGATGCAAAGCTGCGCGCGAACTTCCAAATTCAGGTCTTGTCAGGTTTGTTTTTTCGTAACAAGGGATGCTATGTTGTTGGCAAGTTAATCAATGGCTTCAATGAGTTTCCGTTTGCATTGCCCGTGTTGCACCACAAATCAGAAAAGTTGGTGATTGATGCGGCACTGTTTGGCGAAGATGATTTACTCATGTTGTTTAGCTTTGCCCGGGCCTATTTCATGGTCGACATGGAAATCCCATCGGCCTATGTCCAATTTTTGCGCAGCATGATGCCGCGAAAACCGCGCAATGAAATTTACAACGCCCTGGGCCTGGCAAAACAAGGTAAGACCCTTTTTTACCGGGACTTTCTTCACCACTTACGACACTCTACCGACAAATTTCGGATCGCCCCGGGCATCAAAGGCATGGTCATGCTGGTCTTTGATTTACCTAGCTTTCCCTACGTTTTCAAAGTCATTAAAGACTTTTATCCACCGCCCAAAGATACAAGCCGCGAGCAGATCAAGGGCAAATATTTATTAGTGAAACAGCACGACCGTGTCGGTCGAATGGCCGATACCTTGGAATACAGCGAAGTCGGATTCCCGCGCGATCGATTTGACGACGAATTGATTGCAGAGATCGAAAAATTTGCGCCTAGTCAGTTAGAAATTATTGACAAAGACGGCGACGGCACCACCGAGGTGATCGTCAAACACGTCTATATCGAGCGGCGCATGATCCCGCTCAATATTTACCTTCAAGAGGCTTTTGATGCGGGCGGAATGAAGCCAGAAACCAATTCTGCAGCCCAAGAGGCGCATGTTCAAATTGAGCGCGGGGTGATTGAATACGGTAACGCAATCAAAGACTTGGTCGCTGCCAATATTTTCCCTGGCGACATGCTGTGGAAAAACTTTGGCATCACGCGCCATGGAAAAGTTGTTTTTTATGACTACGACGAGATCGAGTACATCACCGATTGCAACTTCCGCAAGGTTCCACTTCCGCGCAACGAGGAAGAAGAAATGTCAGGTGAAATTTGGTACAGCGTCGGGCCCAAAGACGTTTTTCCTGAAACCTTTGCCCCTTTCTTATTAGGCAACCCGGCCGTGCGTGGCGTTTTTATGAAGCATCACGCTGACTTGCTTGACGTCGACTTCTGGCAGGGCCACAAAGACCGCATCGCCCAAGGTTATGTTCACGACGTTTTTCCCTACGAGCGTGAAAAACGGTTTTCTCCCACTTAATTTTTTACCATTTCACTGAAAGCCATTGCCATGAACGACCCCATTGTGATTGTCAGCGCTGCGCGCACCCCGATGGGAAGTTTTCAAAGCGACTTCGCCAGCCTCGCCGCCCATGACCTCGGCGGTGCTGCCATTCAAGCCGCAGTAACACGGGCTGGTATTGATCCTGCGCTTGTGACCGAGGTCTTGTTTGGCAACTGCTTGATGGC
>QYPA01000050.1 GCA_007279715.1 Comamonadaceae bacterium
CAAAATTCTGGTGACGAGCCAAAAGGGTGGCGTTGGAAAAAGTACCTTGACTGCCAATTTGGCGGCCTTCTTTGCCCATCACCACCAACGCAAAGTTTCATTGGTCGACTTTGACCACCAAGCGTCTTCTAGTACGTGGCTCACAAGGGCGCCCATCGAAGGGGCAACTCCCACGGTGTGTGACGTAGTTACAGAGCGCGATCCGCAGCTGGCAGTTTTGAAAATGCGCCAAGCCATCCGCTTAGCCGAGCGGGATGCAGATTTTGTATTCGCTGACCTCACTTGGATCAATATCTTTCCCTCATCCTTCATGTTGGACTTTGACATCGTCATTGTTCCTACGTCTCTGTCCAAACTTGAACTTAGCAGTTCGATCGAGTTTGTCTCCCGTTTCAAAGCGGTTTTTAATACTCCGGGCGACTTTGCGCCCAAGTTGGTGATTGTTCCAAGCCGCTTACACCGCGAACAGGACTACCAAGACATCTTGACGCAAAACAACTTCCCCGTGCGGTTTTCGCTCACCAGCCCGCTGCCGTTTTTCTTGGATATCCAATCGATTTTTGGCCAAGAGTACATTTTTAACGCCAAAAACCAACACTGCAGAGAGAGCTTTTTGCAAATCGGCCACGAGCTGAGCCAAGCGGTGACTGAAATTCAAGAAACGCGCGAGTTGAAGAAAGTGGGCGATAAAGTCACGCCAATTTGGAATAGCAAAAAACGTGCAGGATTGGGTGCTACATTATTGGATACTTTTGTTTTTGAACAGCATAGTCGCCAAAAAGAGTTTCAAGCGCACACCGTTGTGCAAGCGGAGCCAGCCCGGTCTTTTGGTAACTTCTTTAGCAAGTTCAAGAAAGCCGTTTGATTGATCGAGACGCCTTATGAAAAAATTTGACCCCACTGTTGGTTGGATTCACACCAATGCTGAAGCACAAGCACCTGCGACTCCAGTCGTGCCGCCTCCCTCGATCGAAACCACAGGCGTGTACCACTTTAGCCGCCAGGGTACCCGTTTGAATATCTCTGAACAAACACCCAACGCTTCTGAAAATTCGACGGCACATACGCCTTCTAAAACACCCATCCCTAAAGTTGCAGAGACGGCCGAGCTCGTTCGCGAACTCTTTAGCCGGCTCGACCAAGCAGATAAATCACAAGATATTTTGCTTCGCGTTTCGCGAACGCTGGCTGAACTTGACGACCTCAAGCTTCGCAAATATGAGTTGGAAACCATCCTTTTGCAAATGGGCACCGACATCAACCAATTGCAAGCCAAAGTTCAGGCCGATATGCAAGAGGCCAAGGCCACCGAAGAACGTAATCTCAAAATCAGCAATTACCGCCGTGAGTTGATTGCGCAACTGGCGCTTAAAGTTCCTGCGGCCCCAAAGCCATTCTGAGTGAAATTACCCATGTCTAAGAAACTTCTGTCTGCCTACTGGGTTCACTGGTATTGCTTGTTGGTCTCTGGTTTGCTTTTAAGCCTCGAGGCTGGACCTACGGCGTGGTTTAAACAACTGCCTTGGATGGTTTGGGGAACCGAGTTAGGCCAAAGCTATGCGCAAATGCAAATCCCAGCCGCTGGATCGGTGTGGCTCGCCCTTTTTTGGGCGCTTATCGCCCTTGGGTTCTTAGGCATTTTGGTCGCTGCTGTGAGTTTGGTGGTCATGAGTTTTGAAACATCACCCGCTCACAACACGATCGAGCGCCGCCATGAAGAAATACAACTGGACGCGCCAGAATCCCTAACGCTGGCAACGCCATCAACTAACGCAGCGTCGCCACCTACGGTAAAAACCCAAGCAGATGCCTCCAGCGATGAACTTGCCGCATTGGTTAACGATCCCGACATCAGCCACCTGATGCGCCAGCTCAACAGCCGCTTTGGTTGAGCCGGGGTGCGTTCGTTTACCTCCGCCCCACTGAGCCGCCCCTTTGCCAACCTGGCCTGCATGTTGTCCATGCTGGTCTGGGCTGCGGGTCTGCCTGCTGCCGACCTACTGATCGGCCCCGTCCCACCCTTACTCCTAACTGCGGTTCGCATAGCCTTGGCAGCGCTTTGTCTGCTACCGGTTTGGTGGTTCATGGAAGGTGGTGCGACGATCAAAAACGCGGGTTGGCTCAAAGGCATTGCAATAGGCGGAGGCACCATCGGCTTTGGGGCATTCCTTCTCGCTGCGGGGCAAGGCATGACCAACGCGGTCACTGCCGTTGTGATCGCGGCCTCCATGCCTGTGGTGGGAATCGCGATTGAAGTCGTGTTGGACGAGCGAAAGATCACCGCGAGCTTATTAGTGGGTTTGGTTTTGAGTTTTGCGGGCGGATTGATGGCGCTTAGCGGTTCTAAAGACAGCGTGGGGCTTGGGCTTGGCGCAGTGTTGTGTTTTAGCTCCATGGTCTTTTACACCTTAGGCTCGAGGATGACCGTCACGTCCTTCCCCCAACTCAGTGCTCTCGGACAAACCACGCTCACCCTGAGCGGCGCGGCCATTGGCATAGGCGCTGCCGCCGCGGTGAACGCGCTGCTGGGCGGCCCCGGGCCCGACTGGAGCGTACTCGGTATCAAAGAACTCGGTGCGCTGGCGCTTTACTCTATCGGCGGGTTGGCGATTAGCCAAGTACTTTGGATTGTCTCAATTGGCAATATCGGTATCGCGCTGTCTTCCTTGCACATGAACGCGACGCCCTTTTACGTGATGATTATTCTCTTTGCCATGGGCGGAGCATGGAATTGGACCCAAGCCTTGGCTGCTGCGATCGTCGGCTTAGGCGTGTTGATTGCGCAAGGGCTTATTCCGCTGATCTTTTTAAAAGCAGCGCCTGTAACAACTAGATAGGCGGCTCGATACCTGAAATGCCATCTTCAATTCGGTGCATTTCACTCTGTTGAAGTTCAAAATTCGCAGCCAAGGTCCACGTATTAACGATCACGACTTCGTCACGGCCTTCGTAAATGGTAACCATATACGTCCAGGCAGACTGCTTTCCCTTCTTTAAATTCCCACTCACGGTGTAGCGCCAAGCAGGAAGTTGCCCTACCTTCAGAGGCTCGACGGGACTTAATTTGGTATCCGTAAGCCCCGCAGCAAGGGTGGCTTGCCGTGTTTTGGCAAACACAGAAATATCACCCAACTCCGACCGCTTAATGGTTCCCAAGGTTAACGCGGTATTTGTCGTTTTATTGACCGCAAAAAGAACAATCACTTTTGCGTCTTGCCCCGGCACCAAGGGTCTTTGCTGCCAGTCGTCCGACAACTCCAACTTTGCATTGGACGTCGCTTGTTGCACTGGCGCTTGTGGATTGGGGTTCCCCGTTTTTTCGTCCGTGGCAACGACTCCTTCTCCTGGCAGGAGCAAGGCACGAATCGGCCGATTCAAATTGGTAGAGCATCGGCTGGACTCGCCCGAGAGCGACTTCACAATTCCAGGCCCGGTGCTCGTTTTAATGACATCCCCGACTTTAGCGGACCGACTCACACAATGAAAACCTTCCTCACCCATGATGGCATCAGCAATCGCATTGGTCAAAGAGCCGGGAATAAAGAAAAACCACGCAAACGCAGGTGAGGGAACTACCAAACTGGCTGCAACAATCAAACCACGTGTGAAAAATCCACTCCCGATTTTCATCTTAGGCATGGTGTGTTCTCCAAAAAACCAAAAAAGGCCATCACAGCGATGGCCTTTTTACATTACATATTTTGATTAGAACTTGATCTGCACACCCACCAAGAATGCGCTAACGTCACTGGTAATCATTTCATAGCTGGCTTTAATACTGATGTTGTCAACTAGTTTGTAAGTAGCACCGAAGCCGTAGCCAATTCCATTTTTTTTGTCAGAGGCAGTACTTTTAACAGTACCAATTGTGACGGCGCTATCAACCGTGAGGATAGAGTAGCCGACTTTTCCAAAAATTGCGAATTTATCACTTAGGGGGGCCGTTCCAACAGCTGCAAGTTGAAATCCTGTTACTGTTGTATCCGATTTGATGGTCGTTGCCCCTGTTACGGTCGCCGTGTAAGCAAGCGTTCCACTATTGAAATATCCCGCTTCAGCAGCGAAATTCGAGTTGAATTCGTAACCTAGGGCCCCATTCAAGGCGGTTCCATTTGCCATTGAGGAATTGATATTTGTGATTCCGCCAGCTTTCATTACAGCATCTAAGTCAGTTTTAAGACTGCTGGCGGCCATGCCCAAACCAGCGGAACCCGCAATGTACATTCCTTGCGCGAACGCCGATGTGGAAAAGAGTGCCGCAGATAAAACCAATACGGAGAGAATCAACCTTTTAGACATGGAAAACCACCTTTTTTTACAAAAAACAAAATATAACGTAAAATTGTTGTTTTTAACATTACAAATTTTTAATATTCCATATTACGGAATACCAAGAGGGGCCAAAAGTAAAAAAAGGGCTGTGTTTGCCCATCCAAGCACAAATACAATTTCAAGATGATGATAACTAAGACGAATAGGGGCGTTTCAGGATTTGATTTAGATCTTCACTAAGTCACATTTGAGTTCTTGTTTTTTGTTTCCAGGAATTTGATTACCAAACCAGCTACATCTATCCCTGTGACGGTCTCGATTCCATTTAAACCAGGACTTGAATTGACTTCCATAATGAGTGGGCCGCGTTTTGAGCGCAGGAGGTCGACACCAGCCACGCTCAGCCCGAGTACTTTGCAAGCACTTATTGCGACATCTTTTTCTTTTTTTGAAATCTCCACCTCTTGCGCAGATCCGCCGCGGTGCAAATTTGATCTAAATTCCCCAGCTTTAGCCGTTCTCATCATTGCAGCAACCACTTTATCTCCAATCACAAAACATCGTATGTCGGAGCCGTTGGCCTCACTAATGAACTCTTGAACAAGTATGTTGGCTTTCAGCTCTCTAAAAGCGTCGATTACACTTTCCGCTGCTTTATCAGTTTCAGCGAGAACCACGCCTTTGCCCTGAGTTCCTTCCAATAATTTAATAACAAGTGGCGCTCCACCAACTAGATTAATTAAATCCTTGGTCATACTTGTATTGTGGGCAAATCCAGTGATAGGCAAACCAATCCCTTTTCTTGACAACAGTTGCAGAGAACGCAGTTTATCTCGAGCGCGTGTGATGGGAACCGACTCATTGAGGGTGGTCACCCCCATCATTTCAAATTGACGAAGCACTGCGGCTCCATAGAAGGTAATAGAAGCACCGATCCTTGGAATAATAGCGTTGTAGTCGAATAGTTCGCGATTTTGATAGTGAACCATGGGCTTTTTAGAAGTGATGTCCATGTAGCATTTAAGCGTATCGATTACATCCACTTGATGCCCGCGAGCCTGGGCTGCCTCAACCAGTCTTTGAGTTGAGTAGAGGTTAATATTTCTTGATAAAACACCTATTTTCATAAGCACATCAAGAATTTAATAAATAAGTTGCAGATGGATCGACAATAAACTTATGATCTAAGGTATCGCGACCGATGATCATTTTGAATCGCATTAAGCTGCGGTCTATTAAAGTGAACTCTGTATCAAATTTATGAAGGCCCATTAGGATTTGGGCTTTAATAACCGGCCTCACAGTAACTTGCCCGGTAGAGCTTCGTATCCCTCGCTCTTCTACAAAAATAGCCTTTAACTTACTTTTTACCCCATCTTCATGCGTAAAAATAAATTCCACATATTTTTTATTATCGACGGTTACATACCCAATATCTTCGGCATGAAGAGCCGATGATTTCGCACCGGTATCTATTTTTGCCTTAATTGGATTGAGTTTCAATAGAGGTAATGAAACATTCTCAAGCCATCCGATAACTTCATATTCCATATAACTTAGAAAAAAATGAGGAACGAATAGCGTAAATCAATGCAACGATATTTTTTAAATCAAATATCTTTACGCAACTGTAGCTTCGGCACAATGATCCAGCGAGAAAACTCTTCTTTGCTGGTTGTATGTGTTTCGTATCCAAAAGATATGCCAATGGATGACGTAGGCGAAATTTTGTAATCGAATTTAGGAGTAATAGTTGTCTTTGAATATTCTGCAGAACTCTGGTTTGAGGTTCTGATTTCTCGCCCCAGAGTAAGGTCTAGCGAAGATTTTTCTGAGAGTTTGTATGCTACGCCGGTGGAATAAGTTGACGTTAGATCGGTTTGGGGCAAAACCCGGTTGGTGTAGGTTTGAGTCGCATAACCAACCGTCAGAGCTTTGATCGTCCACTCCTTGTTCAAGGCGTAGCTCAATGGGAAGCTGAAAGCTGTCTTAGTCAATTCCTTAGTCGCCAAATCACTTCGAACTATCGTCTGCTTGAAACTTGGCGAAAACGCCCATTGCTTTGACAGGCTTATCTTGCGGGATACTCCGAAGCTATATGTTGCATCCTGTATACCATCCCAAGCACCAAAGACATCCGTGTAACTGCGTTTGTAATCGGCTCCTGCTGTCAGCGTAAAACCATTCCAAATATAGTTACCGTTAACACCAAAGGCGAATTTAGAACCAGGTGTTTTGTACGGATCATCTTGCGTTGCAATAGCCTCATCTACATAGCCTTCAAAAAATGCCTGCTTGTTAATTTTCCAACGTAAGGCCTGTTTAGCGCCATAAGTCGTCGATATTTTAGAATTAATTTTACGTGGCTTAGGGGCTTTTCCGGGACGGTCGGGCTCATCATCATCCCCATCCTGCTCCCCAGTGATACCTGCGATCATTTCATCGAGGTTGTTATCACCTTCATCCTCATCATCCTCGTTCGAAGATGTTTCTTGGGAAGTGTCTTGGGCGAATACGTTGGAGGATGCCAACACACTCAGCCCAACCGGGAGGGCCACCACAATGAGCTTCAAGTACAAAGCACTTTGTTGATATAAATAATTTTGTAGTTTTTTCATGGTGACCCGCAAGTGACTTCTGATTACTCGGTATCAGCCGAACGAATCTTCATTTTGGCAAGCGCACTGCTGTACAGGGTGGGTTTGACAGCGATTTCGCCAGAGAAGACACCATCGGTTTGAATTAGCAGCACCAAACTAAACGCAAGCGCAATCATTTTTCCGCCTAAACCGATCCGCTTTGGCAATGCAGGGTTGCTAAAAAATGCGATCACCAAAAGCATACCCATGAATGCAAAAATGATGTCCCAGTAAATGAACGAAAGATGCTCGTGTGACACCTCGATTCGCTCATCCCGAGCATCTGAAACGTGTTCCACCTTTTCATGCAATTTGCTCATGGCACTCTCACTGATGCTGCCTTTAAAGTGGTTTACTTCCGAAATCACCTTGCCTAGCGCATGATCAACTTGCTCAGATGAGTTGCCATCTTTAAGCTCTTTCCATTCATCTTCAATGATGAGATTGAGGTATGTCTTGAGTGCAAGACGGGCCGCATCGGCTTTTTCTCCACCAATAAAAACCAACTCACGGTCAAGATTACTGATTTGAGCAACTTCAAACTCCGTGGCTTTTTGACCGTCCTTTTGGAAGCCTTGAACAGTAGCGATAGATGACGCTGTAATGAAAACAAAAAACAAAGCAATAGCGCCAAAGGCCTCCGCAGCCGAGTCAGTCAACTCGGAGTTGACCTCTATGCCCAAAGCCTTGCGAAGCCTTGGTAACATCATGGCGGCAAAGGCCAAGACAGCAGGGACAACAAGAATGCATTGTGTAAAGCTAAGTGTTTGCAGTGCGTGAACTAGACCCATCATTGGAGAACTCCTGTGTATGTTGAATCGAAAAATACTTTGGTGTTTCTAAGAGTGCCAAACGCCAAAACTCAATGGCGAACTCAACTTCTTATGTTGAATTTCACACTAAAATCAATTTTTACAGAAAATCATCACAGGCAACATTAAAAATTTGTAATGTTGGCAGAGGTAGATTTTTGAAAGTGGGAGGAGAGATGCATGCGTGAATTGAACAACTCACCACTTGCGGACTACTGAAAGCCTAAAATACTTCTCCCTGCCACCGTAGTTCAATGGATAGAACTCTCCCCTCCTAAGGGAGTGATACAGGTTCGATTCCTGTCGGGGGCACCAGATTCAGACCCGCAACGCAACCACCGCTTCACGCACCTCGGCCGCCCAAGCGCGTCTTTCGCGCCCCTGAGCAGTTTGGCTTGGGCCGAAGTGAACCACAGCTTCAATGGGGTCGGCGCACAGGGTTCGCCAAACCGAACCGATGAGCGTGTCATCTCCGACATAGCACGGGGCAAAGCTGGGCTCTTTGCTCGCAGCGTCTACAAACTTCAGACCAACGGGCATCACTGGCGCCTTGGCAGCGATGGCGGCTTGGAATAAGTTGGCGTAAAACGGCAGCACAGTGGTTCCATCGCCTGTCGTGCCTTCGGGAAACACCGCGAGTACCTCGTCGTTCTGTAAACACTCCGCCATCTGGTGAACCACCCGCAGGGCGTCACGCCGCGATTCGCGTTGGATATACAAGGTGCCTGCGGCGGTTGCCAGCGTTCCGACCACAGACCAACGGGCGATATCATCCTTTGAAATAAATCGGCAGTGACGGGCAGCGTGCATCACGATGATGTCCAGCCAAGAGATGTGGTTAGCCGCAAGCAATACGGGGCCGGTAAGCGGCGCTTGGCCACGAACGCGAAGCGTGACTCCCAAGCGCCTTAACAGTGCGAGCGCCCAGATTTGAACCGCTTGGTCTTTTTGGGCTTGCGAATAACGCGGAAAAAGAAATCCGATTTTCAACAGCCCTTTCACCAAATGCGACAACAAACGCAGCAAGCGCCAAGCGGCCCGAAGGTTGCGCGTGAGGCGCACGGGTGGCATGGCTTAGCCGCCGGTTGCGTTGTAATTGCTTTGGGCAGCGAAAGCCAGGTGACCGCCCACCACGGTCGCGCGAACGCGTCCGGGGAGTTCGTAGCCACCAAAGGGCGTGTGTTTGCCTTGGCTGCGCAGGGCATTAGGGCTAACTGTCCAAGCGTCTTGGGGATCAAACACACACACATCGGCGATACCGCCAACGAATAGTTTTCCTAATGCGCCTGCCAAAGTTCCTAAAGACGCACCCAAAACTTGGGCGCTGCGGCTGGTCACGCAGGCAAGGGCTTGCCCCAAGGGCAGCTTTTCGTCTTGCGCCCATTTCAGGGTCAAACTGAGCAAGAGTTCCAGCCCCGTGGCACCGGGTTCGCTTTCTGCGAAGGGAAGGTCTTTTTCATCGGCGCCTACTGGTGTATGGTCTGACACCAAGGCGTCGATGGTTCCATCGGCGAGCCCCGCGCGCAAGGCCTCGCGGTCACGCTGCTGGCGCAGCGGCGGCGTCAGGCGGGTTCGGCTGTCAAAGTAGCCGACGTCGAGGTCGGTAAGGTGAAGTGAATTGATACTAACGTCGCAAGTCACTGGCAAGCCTTGTGCCTTAGCTAAGCGCACAAGTTCTACGCCTGCGGCGCTGCTGATGCGGCACAGATGAACGCGGGCATCGGTAGCGCGCACAAGTTCAAAAATCGTATGCAAGGCGATGGTTTCGGCGGCAACCGGGACGCCGCTTAAACCCATGCGGGTTGCCAAGGGGCCGCTGGCGGCAACGCCTTTACCCAAGTACAACTCTTGGGGACGCAGCCACACGGTATAACCAAAAGAACGGGCGTATTGCAAGGCGCGTTGCATGACCTGGGTATTAGCCAGCGCCACTTCAGCCTGACCAAAACCGATACAACCCGCCTCGGCGAGTTGAAGCATCTCTGTGAGAGTTTCGCCGTTCAAACCGCGGGTTAATGCACCCAAAGGCAACACCCTGGCTTGGTGCAATTTTTCAGCGCGAAAGCGAAGCATCTCAACCAAGCCGGGCTCGTCCAACACGGGATCGGTATCGGGCGGGCACACCAAACTGGTCACACCGCCGGCCACCGCCGCGGCCATTTCAGACTCCAACATGCCTTCGTGCTCGTAACCAGGCTCGCGCAATCGGGCGGCCAAGTCCACCAAGCCGGGGGCGACGACGCAGCCGGTGGCGTTGATAACCTTGGCGGGCGAAAAGTCAGTTGGAACTTTGCCAATAGCGAGGATACGGCCTGCGGCAATCGCCACATCCGCTTTAGCGTCAAAACCACTGGCGGGGTCAAGGACGCGGCCGTTTTGAATCAGGATTTTCATGGTGCTGTCCTTAGGCTTCGTTGCTGGCGACGATACTCATCACCGCCATGCGCACAGCGATGCCAAAGGTAACCTGCGGCAGGATGACGCTTTGACCGCCATCGACCACCGCCGAGTCAATTTCTACACCGCGGTTGATGGGGCCGGGGTGCATCACAATGGCGTCGCTTTTGGCCAAGGTGAGTTTTTCAGGGGTCAGACCAAAGCTTTTGAAATACTCTTGGCTGGAGGGCAAAAGCGCACCATTCATTCTTTCATTTTGCAAGCGCAGCATGATGATGACGTCACAGCCTTTGATACCTTCTTCCAAGTTGTTAAAGACTCGCACACCCATGTGGGTCATGTCGCTTGGAACCAGAGTTTTGGGTCCGACTACGCGGACTTCTGCGCAACCCAAGGTGGTCAGTGCGTGAATATCGGAGCGAGCGACGCGCGAATGCAAAACGTCGCCAACGATGGCGACGGTGAGATTAGAAAAATCTTTCTTGAAGTGCCGAATGGTGTACATGTCGAGCAAGCCCTGGGTCGGGTGGGCGTGTCGACCGTCGCCGGCGTTGACCACGTGAACGTGCGGCGCGACATGTTGCGCGATCAGGTACGGAGCGCCCGATTCGCCATGGCGCACGACAAAAATATCCGCTGCCATCGCGCTGAGGTTGGCAATGGTGTCTAACAACGACTCGCCTTTGGAGGCCGATGAGCGGGCAATATCGAGGTTAATTACATCCGCCGACAAGCGCGTCGCAGCGATTTCAAAGGTGGTGCGGGTTCGGGTGCTATTTTCAAAAAAGAGATTGAAGACGCTTTTTCCGCGCAACAAAGGCACTTTTTTAACCTCGCGGTCGCTGACCGATACGAAGTTAGCCGCCGTATCCAAGATATGGGTGAGGATGTCTTTGGATAGCCCTTCGGTAGACAACAGATGGATGAGTTCGCCGTGGCCGTTGAGTTGGGGGTTGCGTCGGGATAGCATGGTTAGGCCTCCTTCACATCAAAACTGAATATTCCAGCGGCATCGCGGGCCAAAGCCAAGGATTGCGCAGCGCGCAAGCTGACGCGGGCGCCGACGTAGTCTGCCTGAATGGGTAGCTCTCGCCCGCCTCGGTCCACCAACACGGCCAACTTGACGCTGGCGGGTCGGCCGTAATCAAACAACTCGTTGATTACAGCGCGCAAGGTACGCCCGGTATAAAGAACGTCATCGAGCAATACGATGTGGGCCCCATTTACATCAAAGGGCAACTTGGTTTGTCCGCCAGCGGCAAGGCCGCGCTGGGCGAAGTCATCGCGGTGCATCGACGAAGAAATCGTACCGTGCACCCCTTCCAATCCCAAATCTTTTTGTAAACGCTCCGCCAACCACGCGCCGCCCGATGTGATTCCGACCAAGCGGGCAGGCGTTTCGCTTAACAGCGGAACCGCCCGCAAAAGATCGCGGTACAGCGCCTCAGCGTCTAGAACGAGTGTCATGGATTGAGGCTCCTCAAAAATTGCTCCAAGATGATGCAGGCTGATGCGGCATCGGCATCCTTCGCGCACGAGGCTAACGCTTCGGTGGTACTGTAACGCTCATCGACCTCGAATACCGGCAAGCCAAAGCGGCCGTGTAACTGGCGTCCAAATTTTTGGGCTCGCAGGGTATTTTCATGGGCTGCGCCGTCAGGATGGAAGGGCACGCCAATCACCAGTGCGTCAGGTTGCCATTCTTTTAAACGCAGGGCGATTTCTGTAAATCGAGCATCGCCAAGGGCCGCGATAGTGGGTTGCGCTTGCGCGGTTCCTAATAAGCGGTTGCCAACGGCTACGCCGGTTCGCTTCATGCCAAAGTCAAAGGCCATGAAGGTACTCAGGCGCGAAGCCACGACACTCATGCGCTGCCCGCCTGTGGAGAAATCATCCAAGCTTCAACACCGAGTAAGGACAAGGCGCTGTCGTAGCGTTTATCTATGGGCGTGTCAAAAATGATGCTGGCATCGGCGTCCACCGTGAGCCAGCTGTTTTCTTTGATTTCTGACTCCAATTGCCCCTCGCCCCATGAGGAGTAGCCCAAAGACACCAAAACTTTACGCGGACCCATTCCGCCCGCGATTGCCTCGAGTACGTCACGCGAGGTCGTCATCTCTAAGCCGCCCGGGATGACCATGGTGGAGGCGTAAGTGGGTTCTTGGGGGCGAACGGATTCTTTGTAAGTGGGTTCGTGCAATACAAAACCGCGCTCTTCATGCACCGGTCCGCCTTGAAAGACAGCTTGGTCCACCAGGTCGGCGCGTTGCAAATGCAAATCCACTTTTCCAAACAGGGCCGCCATTTTGAGCTCTGCCGGTTTGTTAATAATGATTCCCAGGGCGCCGCGGGGGCTGTGTTCACACAGATAGACGACGCTTTTAGAAAATAGCCCGTCTTCCAAGCCCGGCATTGCAATTAAAAAATGGTGGGTGAGGTTGGTAGGTGCAGAATCGCCAGACATGGTTTTATTTTAGCGGCAGGTATGCAAAAACTTTTTTCAACCGGATTGGTTTGGTTTAGGCGCGATTTACGCGCCCATGACAACGCCGCCTTGGCTTCAGCGCTCCAACAATGCGACCAGGTGCATTGTGTTTTTATCTTTGACCGTGCCATTTTGGACAGCCTTCCCCGATCAGACCGGCGGGTTGAATTCATTTGGGGCAGCGTACTGGAGCTAGATGTTAATTTACGAACGCTGGCAAGTAAGGCCCTACCGCAAGCCGGTTTGATCGTGCGACATGCGATTGCTGTAACTGAAATCCCCAAGCTTGCGCAAGCCTTAAAGGTGCAAGCCGTCTTTGCGGCCAACGATTATGAGCCCCAAGCCGTGGCCCGAGACGCTTCGGTACAAGCAGCACTAGAAAAACAAAATATCACGTGGGTTGGCGTCAAAGACCACGTTATATTTGAAAAGCGGGAAGTCCTGACACAGATAGGCAAGCCCTATGGCGTTTTTACCCCGTATATGCGAGCGTGGTTGGCCCGTCTTAACGATGGGTTTTTACCCACATGGGATTGCAGCAACGCTGAAAAAGCATTAGCCGCACGGCCTGCGGCTTACGCAAACGCCATTCCCTCGTTAGAGGCGCTCGGTTTTGAAACAACCAACTTACAAAGTTTAGGCCTGTTGCCAGGTGCCCGCGGCGGCGAACAACTGCTAGCTGATTTTTGGGGGCGGCTAGAAGCCTATGACGAAACGCGGAATTTTCCGAGCATCAAAGGGCCAAGCTACTTAGGGGTCCATTTGCGTTTTGGCACGGTCTCCATTCGTCAGCTGGTTCGTCTTGCCTTACC
>QYPA01000065.1 GCA_007279715.1 Comamonadaceae bacterium
CATAGAAATTTGCTGAATACCTTATGGGTCAAAAATCCACGGGTATGAAAAAGATACGTTAGCGTCTAGTGTAATTCACATTTGCCTTTAGGCACACGTCACCGACTACGCCCTATAAAACTTTATTAGTGCCCTTTTTGGGCACTTTGTAAAAAATATTATACGTTACTATTCAACGAGTTATACTTTTGCTGCGTATTTTTTAATTTGTAAGTCATTGAATACGTGGACATTAATTTTGAGTATTTAGCAATTTTTTCATTATAGCCTAGCCCAGACCCCGATACACTCCCCTCTTTCTCGTCTATGTCACACAATGGCATTGTGTGACTTAGGATGTTATTGAATACGTTGATATTTTTGTTTTTTGTGTTAGTCTATGTGCTTCATTGTTAAATAGCCAGCCAAGGAGTACGTAGATGAAGACGGTAGACGCGGTATCCAAGCACGAGATTGACATGGTCAAGACGGTGCTGGAAAACAAGTATGGGCAGTTGTACAGTGACATTTGGAAAGTGGGGGTCAATGTCTCTTTGAGAATTGGTGATTTGCTCTCCTTAAAGTACGAGCAACTGAACCTAACTGATAGAAGCTTGGTGCTGGTGGAAGCTAAGACGGGCAAGCACAAAAATATTCGCCTCAATAGTACCGCTGTTGATATTATCAACCGGCGACGACGTGAAAATCCTGATGACGAGTGGTTGTTTCAAGTGCATTGTAATCGCGCCAAAGGCAAGCCCGTATCACGCACGTCAGTGTCGCGCGTGTTCAAAGAGGCGGGGGATCGCTTAGGGTTGACCATCTCCACACACTCCATGCGTAAATCACGTGGCATGGCGCTTTACAATGATGGCGTAGCCATTGAAAAGATTGCCAAAGTGTTGAACCACTCCAATACGTCCTCAACACTACGGTATTTGGGGATTACCAACAAAGAAATATTGGCAACCTATGACCAGTATGAGCTGTAATCGGCAACCAGTTAGCTAAAATCCAATGAAACTTAGTACCTTTTGTTGATTAGCACCAAAAGACAAATCTAAGCACTAGATAGTCCAGTTCTCAATAGTCATTCCGTATAACTCAAAATCAGCAACATTGTTGGTGACTAGGATCACGTCCAATGAAATGGCATGTGCAGCAATCATCCTATCAAAGCTACTCTTCCTATTGGGGAACTTCTGTGTCAGCTCGCCAAAAATAGAAGCTGCTTTAATTTCAAAGGGGACAACGTGAATAGCACTCAAAAGTTCTTCAAATTGTGCTTCAGCATTATGAATATTCAAACCACATGATAATTCTGCCCAAGTGATAGCACTTATAATAACCTCGCCTTTTCTACACGTCTTAAACTTAGCGATTACTTTCTCGGGTTGCTCATTCATCAAATAAATGCAGATATTGGTATCAAGCATATATTTGATCATTTTTTACTCCAGTTCCTTTCAGTCTCAATAAATTCTGGGCGAGTCACCCCCTCGCCTATAACGTGTTTTTTCAAAGAGGCAAATAATAAAGGAATATCCTCCATTGTTTTTTCAAGTGGCTGAATAATGATTTTCTCGCCTTCACGGGTTACAACAAGCTCCGTTTTTGGTGGAAAAGCAATATCGGCAGGCAAACGCACGGCTTGCGAGTTCCCCGCTTGAAATTGACGCGTATTGAATGTGATTGACATATGTTACTCCAAAAAAAGTAACAACACGTTATTACTTAATTCAAGGTGAGTCAATAGCTCTGCACACATTGTACGTTCGTTTAATGTGTAGTCAATCATACAGAAGTACACCAAATAGGGGCTATGTAACATGGGTTTTGGTAAAAAAAAGCCAACTACATTGTGAGTTGGCTAAATTTATTAAATAAGTGGTGGTGGGTTACTGGATTAAAAACTCGTCAAGCGTTCTACCGTTCTCCAACATGGCGACTAGCCATTTCTTTTTTGCTCCCATGCCTGACCAAGTTTCTTCATGATTATCAGGATTACGGTATTTGGGTGGTTTGGATTCTTTGACTGTTTTATCTTTGGAAGATAATTTGGTATCACCTGCAAGCTCTTCCAATGAAAAGCCTGATTTTTTGATTAATTCTTTTAGTTGGTTGCTCCATTCTACTTTTTCAGCTACTTTTCTAAGTTCAATACCCTTTTCTAGATTGGCTTGAATGGATTGTAAGTCGGTAAGCTTAATCTTGGCGAAATCTTCTGGGCTGTAATCTTTTAATTCGTGCATCTATTATTCTCTGTTAGGCTTAATCTTAAGTTAAGCCGTCATTTTACGCTAAAAACAAATATCTAATGTTTAATTAAACAGCAAACACAACGTACCAGCCAAAGCCAGTACGTTGTGTTCCTTATTTCATATTAAAAGCTATCCGATTTCATTTTTTCAACCTCAAGATGAAAGCGGTTAAATCGCTCACCGGGTTGTTTTCCTAAAAACTGAATCAGAATTAAATCACCCACTTGGGCATCTTTACGTCTTATGCCTTCCTGTAAGTAGCTATTTAAAAAAGCCGAGATTAATTCGTTAGAATCGGCGAGGCTAACTAACACCGTATGTTGTTCACCATACAGAGGATTCTCAAAACTATTAAACCCCGTGATCGTTCCTATGACGTTGCCATCTTTCTCAAAGTTCCAGAATTTAGGTTCTGTGGCTGCTTTAGTTTGACCGGATTCAATGGCTTTCAATCGCGTAAATTTATCAAAATGGTTTGGGTACATTATCGTATTCTCTTAGCTAAGATTAGACTGTTAAAAGGGTTGACGTCTGAAGGGATGAAAAGATCTCGAAGGACTTTAAAACCCCTTCATAGACGTCATGGGTATTCGTTGTTGATACATGGCGTGTATTTTTCTACACATACTATTAGCATCAAAACTATCCAGCACTGTCTCGCTCCCTTTTATTGAGGTCTATGTAGCTGATAAATCCCGCCTGTCCTCAAAATTCAAATCTTTTTCATCCCTATATCATTGATGGGCACGTTCTTAGAACGCGCTTAATCCCTTTTTCCCTTTAATCAAGGAGTCATCAAAATGATAATTGTCTGTCCTCATTGTCAATCGAATCGCATTGTTACTAAAGATACCGCTAAGAAAACCTGTGGGCTGTTGGGCGTGGTCGGCGGCGCGGCGGGGGGTACCACCGGTGTGTTACGCGGTGCCGAAATAGGTGCCGATGTCGGCAAAATGGCCGGCCCTTTCGGGATGACGGTCGGCATGATCGGTGGCGCTATTTTGGCGGCACTGATCGGCGGGGCTACCGGTGCAGTCGCTGGGGCGCAACTCGGCGAAGTGATCGATGACACGATTCTGGATAACTACCAGTGCTTGGATTGCGATTACGTCTTTAGCCAAAAGCTAAGTTAACTCGCCCCACCCTCCCACGTTTGTCCCTTCACCAGCCGCTTACTTTACCAGCCGCTTATTGGCTTAGCGGCTGTTTTCCTGCTGTCTTCTTTCTTCTTTCTTTTCATCGTTCCTGTGTGAATTACCCACAGGACATTACGGAGTCATGCTCATGGCCAATCTAGCCACAGCTTTCAAAACGGTTTCCGGTCTAGTCCGCTCAGACAGGCCACTAACCAATGGTCAAATATTCAATGCCGCGCCTTCTGTGTTTGCAGAAGCGCCGCATAATTCACGTTCCGCCCGTTATGCCTATATTCCTACCAGCGATGTCGTTAAGGGCTTGCGGGGTGAAGGCTTCATGCCGTTTATGGCGTGCCAAGCCCGTTCGCGCATTGAAGGCAAGGCGGAATTCACTAAACACATGCTGCGCTTTCGGCAGGAAGGCCAGATTAACGGCGAAACCGCCAACGAGATCATTTTAGTCAATTCTCACGATGGCACCTCAAGCTATCAAATGCTGGCCGGTTGTTTCCGCTTTGTCTGTCACAACGGTTTGATTTGCGGTGACACCGTTGAAGACTTTCGTATCCGCCATTCGGGTGATGTACTGACCAATGTCATTGAAGGCGCTTACCGGATCGTCGATGAGTTTGAACAGGTCGAATCATCAAAAGCCCTGATGCAAGGCATCCAGTTATCCTCCAGACAACAAAACGCCTTCGCTAATGCGGCGCTGTCGGTGCGCTATGACCCTGATGAAAACATCCCGATTGTTACTCACCAATTAAACCAATCGCGCCGTATGGAAGATCGAGGCGATGACCTGTGGCGAACCTTTAACCGTATCCAAGAAAACCTCATTCAAGGTGGCTTAGCGGGCACGAACCGCAACGGTGGCCGCATGACCACGCGCAAAGTCACGGGGGTATCTGAAAACATTCGCCTTAACCGCGCGTTATGGACGCTAGCTGAAGAAATGGCGGCGTTGGTATGAGCGGTTTAGGCACACGCCAGATCATTTAAACATTCAAAAACAAAAGCTGTTGATGCCGTCTTGTACACCGCATCAACAGGCTTTGCTGCACATTTCATCTTTCATCATGCTGGAGTTTCATCATGTTAATCAACATTGTCGATAAACAAAGACGTGCCGTCAGTGCCGTCAAAATGGCGTTACTGGGGGTCGGTATCACCGGACGGGCAGTCTGTGTGACCGTTAATAACTGGGATTGGGGTTTTGAAAACACGCTGAACCCTGAGCGTTTCGCGGTGTTTATCGCCTCGCACGAAGGGACAGAACCGTTTTATGAGACGGGGGAAACCATCGTGGAGGCAGTCAGAAACACCATCAATGCCATCAAAGACCGGTCAAACGGCACGGCATCTGCTGATGAACCCGAAGCCGCGCCGTTTTAAAACATCCCATTTTACCGTTCTAAAACATCGCCTTTTATTAAGTTATCCCCTTCTTGCAGGTCAGGATGGCTACCCTGACTCGCTACCTGAAGACGATTAACGTGTAACCCGCCTGGCTAACTGCACGGGCTGGTTATTTTCTTATTACACCTTGGGAGTATTGTCATGAATACCGCCGCACAATGGGTTGACCGTGTTAAACCCGAACCGATACCCAAAGCAGAATTAACGGTGATTTCTGCTAACCCGCTGGATTTACCCGCCGCGCTGTTTCAGGAAGGCTTAACCCGCCGTAGAACCAATCGCGCCGCGCTGATGGCATGGGTGCGTGATGCCCTGATTGATGGCGTCGATTTCGGCAAGATCCATGTTTTTAGTAAAAGCAAATGCCCAAACGGGAATGCTTGCAATAATCCCGCGCATTTCAGCAAACCCAGCTTGTTTAAACCAGGCGCGGAAAAAATCTGTGGGATGCTCGGCGTCACTGTCCGTTATCCCACCCTGAAAGACTATGAACAAGTAGCGTTAGCAGGCGCACCGCCAAGCGTGATTATCCTGCGTTGCGAGATTGTTGATGCCTCGGGTGGTGTCGTCGCTGATGGCGTGGGGGCGCGTAGTCTTGCCCAAGATTACGGCGATCTTAACAAGGCATTAAAAATGGCGGAAAAATCTGCGCATATTGATGCGACATTAAGAATGGCGGGGCTTTCCGAAGTGTTTACGCAAGATATTGAGGATATGCAGCAACGCCGTGAAGCAGAAAGTATTCAAGCCGCCGAAGTTCAGCTTCAAACGCACATTCAAGCTAAAAATCAAGCTCAAACGCAACCAGCTAATTATTCAGGGATCAGCAAAGCCCAACATCAGCAGTTAGAAGCCCGTATTAAAGCCTTGGGGCTGGACAGAGCCAGAGTAAAGGACTGGATGATTAAAGCCTCCAGAAACCAATTTACGAGCTTTTTAGAGCTGAATACCGAGTTTTACCAGATCTTGTTCGACAAACTTGACCAATTCGCAGGTAGCGTTAATGAACGCTAAGCCGCGCTGGCCTTCACAACTCATCACAGCGAACCGTCAGTTCCTGCTCACCCTTAAACCCAGCCACAACTAAATCTAAACCTAAATCTAAACGGTACAACCACACCCTTTAAGGAAACTCACATGAACCATTTATCGCTATACCAACTCAGCAACAACTATGTTCAAGCGTTAGACTTTTTAACTGATCCTGATCTGGATTTACCGCTAGCAGTCGTCAATGACACGCTGGAAGGCTTGGAGGGCGAATTACAAGACAAAGCCGTTAATGTCGCCAAGTTTTTACGGAATATGGAAGCCACCGCAGCAGCCATTAAAACCGCTGAGGACACAATGACAAAACGCCGCAAAGCCTTGGAAGAAAAGGCCAAGTGGTTGAAGGACTACATCAAGGCCAACATGGAAGCCACCGGTATCAGTAAGATTGAATGTCCCTATTTTAAATTGTCGATTGCCAAAAACCCTGCCGCGTTGGAGCTATTTGACCAGACCGCCATACCCGCCCAATACAAACATTCCGAAACGGTGACCCTTGAGCATATCGACAAAGCCGCCCTTAAAAGTGACTTGGCTAAGGGGCAGCTCATTCAAGGCGCACGCTTGACTAACGGCACACGGTTGTCGATCCGTTAGATCGCCCCCGAACGGTAAGTAATTAGTAATAAGCCGTAAACCGTTGTACCGCCATCCACCTCATTAACTTAACCAGAACCTAACCAGAGAGCCGCCATGAGCCAAATCAATAACGATACCGC
The DNA here is from genome assembly GCA_007279715.1 of Comamonadaceae bacterium. GTDB lineage: Bacteria > Pseudomonadota > Gammaproteobacteria > Burkholderiales > Burkholderiaceae_C > Allorhodoferax. The sequence continues at coordinate 6,565 of QYPA01000065.1, forward strand.
CGCCACCTATCAAGCCGTCGCTCAAGCCACAGCGGCCGCCTATGATGCGACAGCACGTCCTAAAAGCTATCTAGCTAGCGTAACTCTTGCTGGCGACACCATCACTGCTACCGCCGGTGGCCCCTCGTTCCCTGATGGTCAAACCTATGTCCTTAAAGGCACTTTTGCCAATGGCGCCGTGTCTTGGACACCAGACACCGCTACCGAAACTTGTGATGACGCCGGTTATTGCTAATCTAAAACAAACAAGTAGTCAATACCTTCGCCAAAAATCAGTCAAAAGTAGGATGAATACGTCCAATGTTAGCGGCTTGTAAAATGAG
>QYPA01000119.1 GCA_007279715.1 Comamonadaceae bacterium
CGCTCACCACATCGACCCCCATGAACGTCACGCTCGTTGCAGCCAGTACCCCGGTATGGATGCTGCTTATCGGTCGGGTATTTTTTGGAACCCCGGTGAGCCAACGCCAATTGGTGGGCGCTGCACTCTCCATTGCCGGCGTGCTTCTAGTGCTGTGCAGAGGGCAGTGGGAAGTGTTGCTACATTTGCCGTGGGTTATGGGCGATGTTTATATGTTGCTTGCATCCTTTGGCTGGGCATATTACAGCTGGATGCTGGCCCATCCAACTCCAGAATCCGCCAGTATTCGGGCCGACTGGGCCGCGTTTTTACTCGGGCAAATCGTGTTTGGTCTGATGGGTGCCCTGGCTTGCAGTTCAGTCGAATGGACGCTTACCGATACGACGTTGGTTTGGGGATGGCCCTTGGCAGCGGCATTGGCATTTATTGCTTTGGGCCCCGCCGTCATAGCCTATCGATCCTGGGGTGCGGGAGTCGCTTTAGCGGGCCCAGCGGCTGCTGGATTTTTTATCAACCTTACGCCATTGTTTGCAGCCGTATTGTCTTCCGCCTTCTTAAAAGAGCCGCCAGAGCTCTTTCACGTCGCGTCCTTCGTTCTTATCGTTTTCGGTATCGTGCTGTCATCCAAGCGTTAAAAAGTTCCTGCGTAGGCCCCGCCATCAATCAAAATATTTTGGCCGGTGATGTAGCCAGCCCAAGGGCTACACAAAAAGGCACACACCGCCCCAAACTCGTTGGGTAATCCAAAGCGCTGCGCAGGAATTCCTTTGCGCCGCTGTGCAGCGATGGCTTCGACTTCTTGTCCGTTCTTTTGCGATGCGGTTTGGAAGATGGTTTTAAGTCGGTCGGTATCAAATGCACCGGGCAGTAGGTTATTCACAGTCACCCCTTGCGCAGCAATCGGACTGCGGGCCAAACCCGCCGCAAAGCCCGTCAAACCACTGCGAGCGCCATTAGACAAACCCAAGGTATCAATAGGTGCTTTGACTGCGCTGGAGGTGATGTTAATGATGCGGCCAAAGCCCCGCGCTGCCATACCATCCACAGTCGCTTGGATCAACGCAATCGGCGTGAGCATGTTGGCATCAACCGCACGGATCCAAGCCTCGCGGTCCCAGTCACGAAAGTTTCCGGTTGGAGGCCCCCCTGCGTTGGTAACGACGATATCAAAATCAGCGTGTTGTGCAAATACCGCTGCGCGACCCGCCTCGGTAGTAATGTCTTGGGCACAGGTAACCACTTGCACCGCGGATTGGGGCCCGAGCTGAGAGCGCAACTCTGCTGTAGCCGACTCCAACACGTCAGGCCGGCGAGCCACCATCACCACATTGACGCCTTCATGTGCCAAGGCTTGAGCACAACCCAAACCCAAGCCTCGGCTTGCGCCGCATACCAAAGCCCACTTACCCGCTATAGCCAAATCCATGATGCATCCTTTTAAATTGTTTCCGCCATTGTTTTAACCCGGGTGCACACAAACACACCCACCATCACGGCGGCGGTTCCAACCATGACCCAAGGCGTGAGAGGCTCACCCAAAATCAAAGCCGCCATCGCCAGAGTAGACATTGGCCCCACCATACCCACTTGCGCGGCAAGTCCTGCGCCTAGTCGTTCAATAGCCAACATGACCAACACCACGGGAACTACCGTACAGGCCGTGGCATTGAGTAAAGATAACCACCACACAGAAGCGTCTAAAGTAAAAACCAAGGACAGCGGTCGCATCAAAGCAAATTGAAGCAAACACAAAACACAGGCGACGCAACTGGCCAAACCCACCAAGCGCAACGCTCCTAAACGTTGAACCAACTCGCCACTGTAAGACAAGTACAAAGCGTAACTTACCGCGCTACCAAAAACCAAGGCTGCGCCCAGACCCACATCGGCTCCTGTGAGTTGTACTTCGTGCCCAAAAACAACGAGTACCCCGCTGTAACTGATAGCCAATCCCACCCATTGCAATCGGCCAATCGGTCGCCGGTAAAGAACCACTCCCAGAATCAAAACCAGCGTGGGGTTGAGGTACAAAATCAAACGCTCCAGCGATGCGCTGATATATGCGAGCCCCGAAAAATCTAAAAAACTCGCCAAGTAGTAGCCCGTGAACCCTAGCCAAACAATGCCTAGTTTGTCTTTGGTACTCAAACGTATCGGCTGGGTATGGGCCTGAGCGCGACCAGACCACCAAGCCATTGCCACAAAAAATGGAAGCGCCAAAAGCATCCGCAGCATTAAAAAGGTAATGGCATCTACCCCGTGTTGGTAGGCCAGTTTGACAATAATGGCCTTGCCACTGAACGCGATCGCACCCAACATTCCCATAGCAAGGCCAGTGGCTAGTGAAGAATTGATTGGGGAGACGTGGCGCTGACTCATCAAAGACTGCTAGGGGTAATAAACATGGAATACTGCATTGTCGCTGTAGCCAAACCTCCTTTTAAAACCCTTTGGGCATACGGAGATAATCAGCCGAACATTGCAACCCTAAAGAGATAGAACTTATGCACCGTGTCGCCATCAGCAGTACAGGCTTATTTACTCCGCCTGAAGTGATTACCAATGCCGAACTGGTGGAGGCCTACAACCAATATGCAGCCCTAGAAAACACCAAACATGCCAAAGAAATTGCAGCAGGAACGCTTACTGCGCTAACCGACTCCAATGTCGAGTTCATCGAAAAAGCCTCAGGTATCCAGCGCCGGTATGTGATGGACAAAGCCGGGGTTTTAGACCCCACACGTATGCGTCCCCAATTCACGCCAAGACCAGACGGTGAAATTTCCATGATGGCTGAAATTGGCGTTAAAGCGGCCCAAGCGGCCCTCGATGCAGCCGGCAAAACCGCCGCCGATGTCGATGGATTGATCTGCGCGGCTGCCAATATGCAACGCCCCTACCCCGCCATGGGGGTTGAAATTCAAACAGCATTGGGTATTGAAGGCTATGCATTTGATATGAACGTAGCCTGCTCGTCTGCGACCTTTGCGCTGGAGTTGGCTGTAAACGCGATTCGCACAGGCCAAGCCCGCGCCATTTTGGTCGTTAACCCAGAAATCACTTCTGCCCATTTGGCTTGGAAAGACCGCGATTGCCACTTTATTTTTGGCGACGTCTGCACCGCCATACTGGTTGAGCGCTTGGACTTGGCGCCTGCGGGGGCGTTTGAAATATTAGGCACCCGGCTGTTAAGCACGTTTTCAAACAACATCCGCAACAACCAAGGATTCATGTCCCGCGCTGAAGACCGCGATCCAGATGAGCGGGACCAACTTTTTCGCCAAGAAGGGCGCAAAGTTTTTAAGGAGGTGTGTCCGATGGCCGCCGACCACATCGAAAGTCACCTTCAAAGTCTAGGACATACCCCGCTAGAGATACGACGGTTCTGGCTGCACCAAGCCAACCTCTCCATGAACCAATTTATTACCCGCAAACTCTTGGGCCGCGATGCCACACTCGATGAGGCTCCGGTGATCTTGGATGAATTTGCCAATACGGCTTCGGCGGGTTCCATCATCGCGTTTCACCGTAACAAAGCCGACTTCACCAGCGGCCAAGTGGGCGTTATCTGCTCTTTTGGAGCGGGCTATTCGATTGGCAGCGTAGTCGTTCAGAAAACCTAGACCGAAGATTTAGGCCAGTGCGCGTTTTAAGCGCATTTCCTCAATCTTGGCGCCGCCAATAGCGACAGTTTTAGCGCTTGGCATTTCGCGCTTGAAGCCTGCTAGCTCAAAGAACCGCATTGCTCGCTCGTTAGCAATCGGCAGCCAAATACTCACATCCGTGCAGCCCTCTTCAATCAAACCTTCACGTGCGCTGTCCCACAAAGACAAGCCTACGCCAAGCCCTAAGAAATCTGCATCAACGTAGACCGCCCAAATTTCTCCCATGGTTTGCTTGCTGCCATCATCGCGGCTGCGGTCGTATCCGATAAAGCCCACGATGCGCTCTCCGTGGAGTGCCACCTGGACTTGAGGCTCTGCATATTCAATAGCCTCGCGCCAATAGGTCTGGCGTTTATCCAACGCCATGATGGGCACATCCACATCACCCAACATGCCTTTAAAGGCTTCTTTGACAGTGGCGTTATGCAGTGCTGCAATAGCTTTGGAATCTCGCACAGTTGCGAGACGAACAGGGAACACGGAAGTACTTGACATGGAGGGATCAGAAAAATAGAAAAAAGATGCCCAATTGTCGCAGCATTGGAAAGGCCATTCTTGCGTCCCATGACTAGGGTCAATCCTCTTGCATTTCGCCAAGTTTCTTAGGCACAATGCGATTCTATTTTGCATAAATAAACTATGACACCCCCTCCAAAAATCACTGTTCAAGTTTCCGACTTTCCAGTTCAACGGCTCTGCCACTGGGAAAGCCAAAATCCCCGCGGTGTGTTCTTGACCCAACCGCTGGGTGCGGGAGCAGTGGTTGACATCACTTGGGCTGAAGCGGGCTCACAAGTTCGCTCAATGGCCGCATGGCTGCAAAGCCAAGGCTGGCCCCAAGGCAGCCGCGTTGCGATTTTGGGAAAAAACAGTGCCCACTGGATCTTGGCCGATCTGGCGATTTTGATGGCAGGCCATGTGTCCGTCCCGATCTACCCCACCTTCAACGGCGAGGCCTTGCGCTACATCCTTGATCACAGCGATGCCCGCGCCTGTTTCGTTGGCAAGATGGATGACTCTTCCAGCTTGAAAAGCGTACCTAGCGATGTTCCATTGATCCCCCTGCCCTTGGCGCCCCAAGGGATTCCTGGAGTGCATTGGGAAGATTTGGTTCGGCAGAACAGCCCTCTTCAAGGCACACCAAGCACGCAAGCCGATAGTGTCTGCACCATCATTTACACCTCTGGAACCACTGGCAACCCCAAAGGCGTCGTCCAAACTTTCGGCGCTATCGCCTGGGGTTTGAGCAGCGCAACCCAGCGCATCCCTGTCAGTAGCAATGATCGCTATATCTCCTACCTGCCTTTGGCGCACGTTGCCGAACGCATGCTGGTCGAACAAGCCTGTTTACGCTTTGGTGGACACATCTTTTTTGCCGAGGCTTTAGACACTTTTCTGCAAGACTTGCAACGCGCTCGGCCCACCATCTTTTTCTCTGTACCCCGTTTATGGGTCAAGTTTCAACAAGGCGTGTTCGAGAAAATGCCTGAGAAAAAACTTAAAACCCTTTTGTCGATTCCCTTGGTAGGCGGCCTGGTGAGAAAGAAAATTTTGAAAGGTTTGGGATTAGACCAATGCCGCCTTGCCGCTGGGGGCGCGGCCCCTATGCCTGCCGATGTCCTGTCGTTTTTCCGAAGCCTGGGTCTGGACTTGATCGAGGTGTACGGCATGACCGAGAACTGTGGCGTGTCCCACTCTACGTTGCCAGGCTCGCCGCAAATCGGCTCGGTCGGTTTGCCCTATGACGAAGTGGAAAGCCGCATTGACCCAGAAACGGGAGAAATACAAATGCGCTGTCCAGCGCTCATGCAAGGCTACTTTAAAAGCCCGGAGCAAACAGCGCAAACGATGACCGCCGATGGCTGGCTTCGTACCGGTGACAAAGGTCACACGGATTCCCAAGGCAATTTAAGCATTACCGGGCGCGTCAAAGACATCTTCAAAACCAGCAAAGGAAAGTACGTTGCTCCCGCCCCACTGGAAGACCTCTTGGTGATGCACCAAGATATTGAAGCGAGTGCAGTGACTGGTGCCAACTTAGCGCAGCCCTTGGCCATCGTCATGTTGTCACAAGAAGCCGTTCATCGGATCCAAGACCCAGCAGCTAAAGCAGCCTTAACCCGTTCCTTAGAAGCACACCTTCAAGCCATCAACCAACAGCGCGATCACCATGAGCGCATGGACTATCTCGCCGTTGTTAGCACGCCATGGACCCCTGAAAATGGATTTGTTACCCCGACCTTCAAAGTCAAACGCAACCGCATCGATGAAGAATACGCACCCCACTTTGCCGGATGGGCCCAAAGTGGGAAGCCGGTGGTTTGGGTGAGTTAATGTCCGCTTGTGAAATGCCAGTCTTTGTTTTTTAACAGCCCATTGAGCCAGAACCAAAGCATTGACCTGCTCTACCAAGACGAAGCCCTCCTTGTTCTCAACAAACCTTCTGGCTTGCTGAGCGTTCCAGGACGAGGTGAAGACAAACAGGATTGCTTGAGTACGCGGGTGCAGGCCCAATTTTCGGATGCCTTGGTGGTGCACCGGCTCGACATGGCGACCTCTGGCCTCCTTTTGATGGCGCGGGGTCTATCGGCACAAAAAAAACTCAACGCGGCGTTTGAAAACCGCCAGATTGAAAAGCGCTATGTGGCTTGCGTCGCCGGTGTTTTGCCCATCGACTCGCAATGGCAAACCATTGACCTGCCTATTTTGGTCGACTGGCCCAATCGACCCTTGCGCACCATCCACCCTGAAGGGCAACCCAGCGTGACGCGCTGGCGCTGTATCGCCAACGAAATTCAAACGCAAACAAGTCGCCTCGAACTGGAACCCTTAACCGGCCGCAGCCACCAACTTCGCGTGCATTTGCAAGCCTTAGGCAACCCTATTGCAGGCGACAGTCTTTACGCGCCCCCTGAGGTGCAAGCCCATGCAACCCGATTGCTTTTACACGCCTCTTCGCTGTCGTTTCCCCACCCACTGAGCGGAGAAACCCTCTCATTCCAATGTCCGGCTGATTTTTGAGAGGCCAAGCCTTAAAATAGGGCGGTGACTTCCATACTGAACGCCGACCTCCACTGCCACTCCGTTGTTTCGGACGGCACACTCACCCCTGAAGCGCTCGCCGAGCGGGCCCATATTCATGATGTGGAGTTGTGGTCTCTCACCGACCATGACGAGATTGGCGGACAAGCGCGGGCCGCTGCCGCTGCAAAATCGCATGGCATGCGCTACCTCACTGGGGTTGAAATTTCCGTGACCTTTCTTAACAAAACCGTCCACATCGTTGGACTTGGTTTTGATGCGGAGGACGAAACCCTTCGCCAAGGATTGCTGCAAACCCGAGGTGGGCGGGGCCAGCGGGCCAAGGAAATGGCGCAAGACTTAGCCCGGGTGGGGATTCATGGCGCGTACGAAGGCGCCTTGAAGTTTGCTGGCAATCACGAATTGATTTCACGCACCCACTTTGCCCGCCACTTGGTCGAAGCCGGGGTGTGTAAAGAAACCAATGAAGTCTTTCGCAAATACCTCACCGAAGGCAAACCGGGCTTTGTAGAACACCGTTGGGCCCAACTCAAAGATGCGGTTCGGTGGATCACCGGCGCTGGCGGAATGGCGATCGTTGCACACCCCGCGCGCTACGGATTTACAGCCAACGAAGAGTTTGCACTTTTTACCGAATTCAAAGGCCACGGCGGCGAAGGTGTGGAAGTGGTTACCGGCAGCCACACCACCGCCGAGTACGTGATCTACGCCGATGTTGCCAAAGAATATGGCCTAGCCGCGTCGCGCGGAAGTGACTTTCACAGCCCCTTAGAGAGCCACACCGAACTCGGAACCTTGCCTTATTTGCCTGGGAACCTCACCCCCGTTTGGGAAGTTTTGTCCTCGCGTATTCAGTAAGCCAAGACAACGAACCCACACCAACGGCATGGCCCAATTTTTCGAAGTTCACCCAGACAACCCGCACCCGCGTTTGTTAAAGCAAGCCGTGGCTTTATTAGAAAAAGGCGGCGTTTTAGCGGTGCCTACAGATTCAAGTTACGCGCTGGTTTGCCACTTGGACGATAAAACCGCCGCCGACAATCTGCGCCGTATTCGCGGGGTCGATGACAAACACCATTTGACCCTGCTGTGCCGCGACCTGAGTGAACTCGCCAACTATGCGCGTGTTGATAACAGCCAATTTCGGATGATTAAATCCGCAACGCCAGGGCCCTACACCTTTATTCTTGAAGCAAGCAAAGAAGTGCCCCGCCGACTGAGCCACCCGTCTCGCAAAACCATCGGGCTGCGGGTTCCAGATCACACCACGTTGCAAGACCTGCTCGCCCTTCATGGCGCACCCTTGCTGGCAACCACGCTGATCCCCCCTGGTGAAACCGATGCCTTGAACGACGCCCATACGATTCGCGAACGATTTGAGCACCAACTCGCTGGAATCATTGACGCAGGAGCTTGTACTCTCGAACCCACCACCGTCATTGACCTCACCAGCGGTGAGCCCGAACTGCTTCGCCAAGGCGCAGGTGATACTGCCCGTTTTGGTTTGTAAAACATCACAACTGCCGTATGGACTTTGACTATCTCATTCAAAAAGTTGCGCTTTACGCGTTGCCTGTTATTTTCTCTATCACCTTGCATGAAGCAGCCCATGGCTATGCAGCGCGTTACTTCGGTGACAACACGGCTTGGTTGATGGGGCGGGTGTCTCTCAACCCCATGAATCACATCGATCCCATGGGAACAATTTTGTTGCCCCTGATGTTGTACTTCGCAACCTCAGGCGCATTTCTTTTTGGCTACGCCAAACCCGTTCCTGTCAATTTTGGCCAATTGCGTCACCCCAAGCGCAACATGGTGTGGGTCGCGCTAGCGGGTCCCGCTATGAACTTTCTTCAGGCTTTGGCCTGGGGTGCTACGTTTGTCATATTTCAACATGCAGAAGTGAGCGAACCATTTTTCATTGAAATGTGCAGAGGTGGTATTTTGGTCAATGTAGTGATGTGCGTTTTCAATCTGTTTCCCATTCCCCCTTTAGACGGCGGTCGCATCCTCGTAGGGCTGCTGCCCTACCACCAAGCCGTCGCTGTTTCGCGCATTGAGCCTTGGGGCTTTTATGTCGTCATGGCCCTGGTTGTGACAAAAATCATCAATACGTTTTGGATGCTGCCTTTGATGGGCGTAACCTTTGCGGTGTTGGATGTTTTACTTTTCCCTTTGCAAACCTTGTTGCAGTAATTTTTAAACCCTAATTGCGCTATGAGCACTGTTCGATATTTAACCGGCATCACCACCTCAGGCACGCCCCATTTGGGCAATTACGTTGGCTCTATCCGCCCCTCGGTTCAAGCCAGCTTGCGTGACGGAGTTGAAAGTTTTTACTTTCTAGCTGACTACCACGCGCTCATCAAAATTGACGATCCCGCCCGGATTCAACGGTCTACGCTTGAAATTGCAGCAAGTTGGTTAGCCGCAGGACTCAACCCTGAACGCGTGACGTTTTACCGGCAGTCCGATATTCCAGAAATCCCGGAGCTCACTTGGTTTCTCACCTGCGTGACCGGCAAGGGAATACTCAACCGTGCCCACGCCTACAAAGCCTCGGTCGATAAAAATACCCAAGCGGGCCTTGAACCTGACGCAGATGTCACCGCCGGGCTTTTCATGTACCCCGTTCTCATGGGCGCAGACATTTTGATGTTTAACGCCCACCACGTTCCCGTGGGACGCGACCAAATTCAGCACATTGAAATGGCCCGTGATATGGCCCACAGTTTCAACCACCGCTATGGCGAACACTTTGTTCCCCCATTGGCCGCCATTGAAGAGTCTGTTGCGACTCTGCCAGGACTCGATGGGCGCAAGATGAGCAAAAGCTACGACAACACCATTCCCTTGTTTGCTCCGCGGGAACAACTTAAGAAATTGATCGCAGGCATCAAAACCGATTCCCTCGAACCCGGCGCAGCCAAAGACACAAAAGACTCCGCCCTGTTTCAAATTTACCAAGCCTTTGCTAGTCCCGAAGAAACGGCCACCATGGCAAAACTATTTGCCCAAGGGATTGGTTGGGGGGAAGCCAAGGAAAAACTATTCGAGCGCATTGACCAAGAAATTGCCCCCATGCGTGAGCGTTACCAATTTTTGATAGATCACCCCAAAGAAGTGCAATCCATATTGCAACATGGCGCCCTGAAGGCCCGTTCCGTTGCGACGCCTTTTATGGCGACTCTGCGCCAAGCGGTAGGTCTTAGAAATTTAGCATCTGAGGCCATAAACGGAGTCAAGAAATCCACCAAAACGGCCGGCGCCCTCTTTAAGCAGTACCGAGAGAAAGATGGACTTTTCTACTTTAAATTCGTCGACGCAAAAGGCGAGCTTTTAATACAAAGCCTAGGCTTTGAAAGTCCCAAATTAGCAGGCCAAGCCATTGCACAACTCAAAGCAGAAGGACCAAGCGCACTCGGGTCACCTCTGAGTGCGCTCAACGCAAGCCCTGAGCGTATTGAAGCCGCTTTGGAAAGCCTGCGCGAGCAAGACTGAGTCCTTAGCCAGTGCAAAGAAAATACTTTTTTCAACTGGTACTACTTTCCTCTTTGTGGGGCGCCTCGTTTATTTTGACCCGAATTGCAGCGCCCCAACTCGGGCCCAACTTATCGTCGGGCTTGCGTATGGCATTGGCAACCGTCGTCTTGGCTGTCATCATGCGCGCGCTTAAACACCCCTGGCCTTTTACGCACTGGAAAGAACTCTTGCTTCTTGGCTTTTTAGGAGTCGCTGGCCCCCATGTTTTGTATTCTTGGGCCGCTTTAACGCTTCCCGCAGGCTACGCCGCTCTGCTCTCAGTCACAGCAGTTTTATTTGGCGCTTTTGCGTCCGCCTTACTCAAAGAAGAAACGCTTACGCGCGGCAAACTCGCAGGGTGTTTTGTGGGCCTGGTTGGCGCAGCTTTGGTCGTGCGTTTAGGCCCTGTGGAGCCCACGCCTGCACTGATTTTTTCTGCACTGGTTGCCATGTTGGCTGCTGCGCTCTCTGGGACCGCTACGCCCTTTATCAAGCGTGCCACAACGCGCATGCAGCCCTTAAGTATTACCGCAGGAATGCATGCCGCCGCAGTGCTCCTGATGCTGCCCGGTGCGCTTTATGACCTGCCTCAAGCCCACTTTAGCCTGCAAGCACTTGGCGCAGTTTTTGTTTTAGGTGTGGCAACCTCTGGCTTTGCCTATTGGTTATTCATTCGCATCATTCAACACATCCCACCCATGGCCTCCATGAGCGCCAATTTTTTGAGTACTGGGTTTGGCGTGTTTTGGGCCGTCGTCCTGCTTGGCGAACCCGTCGGGCTTGCAATGGCCTTTGGTGGTGTACTCATCCTCTTAGCTTGCTTACTGGTTTCCAACCACAACCCTTTGCGGCGTTGGTTAAGCAATGAGGTCATTCCGCCGCAAGCGTCGTAATTTTTTAGCCCTGCCAGTTACGCAGGAGCACATAGACGCCCGTGCCAATCAAAATACTCAGCAGCGCATTTTTGCTTCGCCACTGCAGCACTCCTACCAACGCAACCGCTACTAATACCGCCCAAGGGCCTGCAGGGTTTTCTTTGATGCTGCCCAGTGCCGAGTGAATAAGCAGCAAAGTCATGATGCCAAGAGGTAAAAATTGCCCCAGTCTTTGAACCATCGGATGCTTTTTTAACCACTGGCTTGCCACAAAAGGGGTTGCCCGCAATGCGAAAGTCACCACACCCATCGCTGCAATTGCGCCTAGGCTGTATATGCTATCGATCATGGGGCGACTCCTTCTTGTGTTGAGTTTTGCGCTGCAAAAAGACGGCGGCAGCAACACTCAGGCCGATAGCGACAACCATGGCGTGGCTTGGTAACAAGGGATAAGCCATTGCGTAGGATGCCAATGCGACCCACAAAGGCGCAGAGCTTTTTCGCGATCGCCACTGCTCTACCGCCAAGACGCAAAATAAAGCGACCAATGCAAAATCTAGTCCAACTAACTGCGAAGAGGCCTGAACCCCAATGAGAGCGCCCATCAAGGTTCCGAGCACCCACCACCCTTGGTTGATCAAGGCGACCCACACCATTTTTTTAGGCTCGCAGTCTTGCGGCATCGTAGTGACCAAGGAATAGGTCTCATCGGTCAGCCCGAAGATCAAATACCACTTAAGGAATGGGTTCTGCGGCATCTTGTTGAGCAAAGACAGGCCGTAAAACACATGGCGCATATTGACAATGGCAGTTGCCAGGGCAATCGAACCCACCGACATACCGGCGGCCAGCATAGGAATCATCATGTATTGCGCAGCCCCGGCGTACACAAAAATACTCGCAGCCACTGCCAGCCACCACGCCCCACCCGCTTGGACAAACAAAAACCCGAATACCGTACCCAAAGGGATATACCCCATTGCGACGGGTAGGGTCAGAGCCAAAGCGGAAACGGTCGGCTTTTGAGACTGAGGCACGAGGTTGGGAGAAGGCGCAGGCATGAAAAAAGAAAAATCAGAAAAATACCGCTATTGTGATCGACCCAAGTCAACAATTTGGCGAACGGTTTGCGCTATTCTTGGCTGATGAACTTACTGTGCCAACCTAAGCCGATATCTGCATCCCTTCGTCATTGGCTTTTCGCCCCCGGTTCGCTCACGGAACGCTTGCGTCAGCATGGTCAGGTCACGGTAAAGCTCTTGAACCAAGGCAGCCAACGCCTGTGGTCTGATGAACAATTCGACCTAGGACCAAGCAACGCCCATACGCGTGAAGTTTTTTTGCTACTCAACGGCCGGCCTATTGTTTGGGCTCGCAGCGCAACGCTGCACACCGCGATACAAGGTCCTTGGA
>QYPA01000160.1 GCA_007279715.1 Comamonadaceae bacterium
GAGCCAATCAAAGCCACCAAAGCCACCTTGGCCAGCAAAGCCAAAACCACAGCGATGGCCCCAAAAGCACCGACGCGAGAATCCTTCATGATGATCAAAGCACGCTCACGGTCGTAGCTGCCACCCAAGCCATCAGCCACATCGGCCAAACCGTCTTCATGAAAAGCGCCCGTGATCCACACGCCCGCTGCCGTACCCAAAACCGCAGCGACCAAAGGCGCATACGCCGTTGGCAACAAAAACAACAGCGCGGCGGTGAGCAAGGTAACGATGCCGCCGACAACGACCCCCACGACAGGAAAGTACGCCGCGCTGGCTCGCAGCATCTCCGGGCTAAACCCGACCCATTGCGCCAAGCGACCGGTGACAGGAATCCGGGTAAAAAATTGCAGCGCGATCAGGAAATGGCGTAGCGCAGTCATGGTGTTAAAAACGCTGTCTCCGATTTTTCAGACACACCGGCGGCCTCAAAACTCGCCATGTCTCGCAAGATGCTACAAGCGGATTGCAATAGCGGCCAAGCCAGCGCAGCGCCGGAGCCTTCACCTAAGCGCATGCCCAAATCTAACAAGGCTTGAACGCCGAGGTGTTGCAACATGAACTCATGACCGCGCTCGCCAGAGCGGTGGGCAAACACACAGCGCTGTAACACCAAGGGCTCCAGGGCATGGGCCACCAAGACCGCAGAGGTAGCAATAAAACCATCCACCACGATGACACGGCGCTCAGAGGCCGCATGTAACACCGCGCCCACCATGGTCGCAATTTCAAATCCGCCGAACGCAGCCAAGGCGTCCAGCGGCGCTTTGGCTTGCGCGTGAAAAGCCAATACCTCGCGCAAGATTTCTGTTTTTCGCACAACCGCAGGCGCGTCTAAACCAGTTCCCGCGCCGGTACATTGGGTAATATCCAACCCTGCCAGCCGCGCTAACAACAAGGAGGCCGCCGAGGTATTGCCAATTCCCATCTCGCCCAGCAGCAAAGCATTGCCGGGCAAGCCCTTTACGATTTCTTGTCCGTTGGCAAGGGCAGCTTGACATTGAGCGCTTGTCATCGCCGCTTGGGCAGACGAGTCAGCGGTACCTTTTTCGCCTCCGACCACTTTGCGAACCAACAAGCCAGGGCGCGTTGCTCCAGCGGCTAATCCCGCTAGAAAATCGTGATTCACACCGCAGTCCACCACTGTCAAAGCAATGCCATTTTGCTTAGCCAATACGCTGACCGCCGCCCCGCCCGCAAGGAAGTTTTCTACCATTTGCCAACTCACATCGCTTGGAAACGCAGAGATTCCCCGCGCTGTCAGACCGTGGTCTCCCGCAAAAACCACCATCTGCGGCTGCGACAAAATAGGGTCTTGCGAACCCAGAATTTCACCGATCTGCAGCGCCAACGCTTCAATCCGTCCTAACGAACCCAAGGGCTTGGTCTTGGTGTCAATTTTGTATTGCAAGCTTTGACGGAACGCATGGTTTTGCAGGTTGTCGATGGAGGGTATTAATTGAAGAGTCATAAAAGTAGAGTTTTAATGAGGGGCCACGTTAGGTTGGGTTCCCATGTCAGGTAAAGCAACCCATTGATCGCCTACCGCATGAATCGCGATCCGGTGATCAAAGGCTGCCTTTACGGCGGCATGGGTTGCAGGATCATGCGTTTGGCCGTGGTGCGTAATGCGTCCATCGCGCATCACCACCAAAGCGTCGGCATGTAGCGCAATGGTTATTTCATGCAACACACTGACCACGGTCGTTCCGTGATGAAGTAAGTCTTCGACCACACACAACCAATCCCCCTGATGCGGCGGATCTAAATTGGCTAGCGGCTCGTCCATGAGCAAAACTTGGGCCTCGACTGCCAAAGCCCGAGATAGAAGAACGCGCTGACGTTCACCTCCAGAAAGCTGACCTAAAGGACGGTTGCGCCAGTCCCAAGCTTGGGTATATCGCAAGGCGCGTTCAACGGCTCTCCAATCTTTCTCGTTGGGTGGCGCAAGCCAAGCTTGGTGAGGAAGGCGTCCCAGCATCACCACATCTAGAACCGTGAGATCGTCTGCAGACGTCTCGTTTTGTCCTAACCAAGCCAACTGCTGAGCGCGAACCCGGTGTGGCAAGGATTCGATCAGGTTACCCAATAGCGATACCCGCCCTGAATGCGGCAACACACCCGCCAGTGCTTTAAGAAGTGTTGACTTTCCTGCGCCGTTGGGACCGAGGATACAAGTCCACTGACCCGCCGATAGGTTCAGACTCACGTCAAACAACACTTGCTTTCCGCTCAAACTCGCACAGACGTTTTCCGCACTCAAAGCCACGGGATGGGATTCAGGTTTAGTGATGGTGTTCATGAAGAACTCCCACCCAAAGTTTGGCTTCCGCTTCGGTGCATCAACCACAACAAATAACCCCCACCCAAAACCGCAGTCAACACTCCCACTGGTAACTCTTGGGGCGCAATCAATAACCTCGCAAGCAAGTCAGCAACCATTAGCAAGGCCCCGCCCATCAAACTTGAAAGCCATACCAATCGCCCATGGGTGACTTTGACCACAGAGCGAACCAAATGGGGGGCCGCCAATCCCACGAACGCAATTAAGCCTGTTTGGGCGACGGCTGCGCCCGTAGCCAGCGCGAGGACCACTACCAAGGCCAAGCGCATTTTCACCAAAGGTAATCCCAAGCTTTGCGCTGTCGCCTCGCCTAAAGCCAAGCCGTCAAGCACGGGGCTAAACCACCAAGCCAAGACCATAGAAAAAACCCACACCACCAGCATTAACAAACACGCGCTCCAGCCCACAAACCCCGTGCTGCCAAGTAAAAACGCCTGCATCGCTTGGAGAACCTCTGGGGCCATTAACATCACCAACGAGCTTAGTGCGCCAAGAACCACGCCCACCACCACGCCTGAGAGCAAAAGGCGCAAAGTGTGTTGAACCCCACGGGCTAAGAGCAATGTTAAAAACACCGCCCCTACCGCACCCATAAAAGCAGCTCCCGTTAAACCAAGGCGAATCAACCACTCCGTTGCCAAGGGGGACACGCCAAAGAACGCCAAGGCCAGCGACACACCGAACGACGCACCCGAGGCGCTACCTAATAAAAAGGGGTCAGCCAAGGGATTGCGAAATAAGCCTTGCGCTACCGCTCCCGCTAAAGCGAGTAAGGCGCCTGCCGCCCAAGCCCCCAGGGTACGAGGAAGGCGAATATCCCAAATAATTTGATGGGCTACGGGGTCATTGGCGTTTTGAATAACTGACACCAAACCGGCACTGCCGACACCCAAGCCGAAAAAGGCCATAAGCAAAGCGATCAAGATAAGAACCACCGCCAAAACCAAAGGTTTGCGATTGGTATCGCGGTGCTGCTGCTGAGGCCCCATCACCTTGCATTGCTTTCAAGGCACTTCGCCATAGCACGGGCACCTTCGGCCATTCTTGGCCCAGGGCGAACGAGGTCATCGGACAGGGTGGATGCAAAGATACACACGCGTTTTTCTTTCATGGCCCGCATAGCCGCCCAACCGGGGCGCTTGTCCATGCCAACATAATTGCGATCCCCCACCATGATCACATCGGGGTCAGCGCGAACAATAAATTCGGGATTGAGTTTTGGGAACGGACCGAGTTGACTTGGCACAATATTTTTAGCGCCCAATCGGGATAAGGTTTCACCAATGAACGAGGCTTCACCCGCAGCATGGGGCGCTTGGCTGACTTCGAAATACACCCGAAGTCCTCGGGCTTTGGGGGACAGAGACTTGGCAGCCGCTTCCAACGACGCGTCAATGTCCTTCCACACCTTGTCTGCGTTCGGAGCTTCCAACAAAACGCCAAGGGTTTGAATCACCCTTTTAACGTCGGCATGGGTTTTAGGTTCCAAAGAAACCACCACCAAACCCAAAGTACGTAAACGGTCCGCAGAACGCGAGGAACTGGCGACAAGCACCAAGTCCGGCTTTAAAGCAACAATCGCCTCAATATTCGGATCCAACCCGCCGCCCACTTGAGGCAGACGGGTCACGCTTTCAGGAAAATTGGAATACCGATCTACGCCCACCAAACGCTGGCAGTGGCCCAAGGCACACACCGTTTCTGTCAAGGACGGGAGCAAGCTCACAATTCTTTGTGGGGGACGGGCTAAATTCACCTTCATGCCTCGGTCATCGGTAATCTCACCTGACTGAGCAGACAAGCTGACGCAGCAAAGGAATGCGGCAATACTAAAACAGAGCAACCGTTTGATTAAGCAGAACATACTGAATTCTTGACCACCATCGCTTGCCCCGCAACCATCAAAGTCACGCGTTGGCATGCGTTGGCCACGTCTTGGTTTAATCGGCCCTGATGATCCACAAACTGGCGAACCTCTGCGCCCATGGGGATGACTCCCATTCCGATTTCATTGCCCACCAAAACCACTGGGCCTGGGGCTTTTTTTAGCGCGGATAAGAGATTCGTAATCGGCTGGGTAATATCTTTGGGACTTGCTGGTTGGTCAGAAATTGACATAGGCATTAAGAAATTAGTGAGCCACAAGGTCAAACAATCCACCACTATCAGCGTATGGGCTTGACTCAACCGCGCAATGGTTTCACCCAGGGCATACGGTTCTTCTACCGTCTGCATTCCCACCACGCGCTCTGCCCTATCTTCCTGATGACGAGAAATTCGCAAGCGCATCTCGTCATCCCAAGCTTGAGCCGTGGCGACCATAACCGCGGCGTTAGAATTATGTTGGGCGAGCCACTGTTGGGCTAAAACTTCAGCGCGGCGCGACTTCCCGCTGCGTTGACCGCCCAGAATAAATTCATGAATGACCGCAGCGTTATTGGAGTTCAAGCAATTGCTCGCGATCTTTGGTCTGCATCCATCCAAGCGATTATGAAGGCGTGCATTTTTTTCACGCCATCGGTCAATGCAGCAGGACCCGGCTGGAGGATGTCAGGCGACTTGATTTCAAACAACTGTTGGTTTTTTACTGCAGCTACTTCGGCCCAACCCAATCGACCCGCTACGTTTTCAGGGCGAAATTTTTTCCCGCACCAAGAGCCAAAAATGATGTCGGGGTCACGGCGAACAATCTCAGAGCCATCCGCAATGATGCGTTGCTTTCCCATGGGCTCCAGTGCCAGTTCAGGAAAACAATCGTCTCCCCCAGCAACACCCATTAGTTCAGAAACCCACCGAATAGCGCTAATGTGCGGCACATCCCATTCTTCAAAAAACACCTTGGGACGGCGGGCGCCGTTGGCAGCACGCACGGATACAGCTTCAGCCATAGCCTGCAAATCTGCCTGCATCGCTGCAATTTTTTCTAAACCCTGCGCGGCTTCCCCCACCATGGCCGCCACCTGGTACAACATGGAAAAAATTTCAGAAATGCTTCGCTGGTTAAAAACCGTAACCTGCACCCCTTTACGGATGAGCTCTGCGGCGATATCCGCCTGCAAATCGGAAAAACCAAAAACGCAATCTGGTTTAAGCGCCAAAATCTTATCGATTTTGGCGCTTAGAAATGCACTGACTTTCGGCTTTTCCTGACGTGCTCTTGCAGGACGAACGGTGTAGCCAGAGATGCCGACGATGCGACTCTCTTGACCCAAAAGGTACAGCCACTCCGTCGTCTCTTCAGTGAGGCAGACAATGCGTTGAGGGCCCTGCAAAAGGGTGGCTTTACTAATGCTCATCTAAGGGGTGACCTCTATCAATGGCGCTTTACTTTTGTTTCCAAACCAATCCAACATAGCCAGCACGGCGTGGTTGGTTGTAACCATAAGCGGTTTGGTAATCCTCATCTAATGCGTTATCTATACGAGCAGTCAGGTCTATTTCTTTTGTGACTGAATACCGTACTTTTAGATCAAGCACTGAATAAGCAGGCAAGGTATTCGTAGTGTCAGGTCGACTACCCGTATAGCGAATATCGGCACCAAAGTTCCATTCACTGACAGGAACAGAAAATCCAACGGATGCCATCGTAGCGGGTCGACGGTCTAGTCGCTTTCCTGTGGTTTGATTGATCGGATCTTGCGAAGTCAAACTTGCTCTCACTTTTGCAGTGTTTAAAGTACCAGCATAACTAACCTCAACCCCCTTATTGACAACATTGCTGACGTTTGAAAATTTATTTGCGTTGTTATCGTATTCAAGAAGATTGCTTGTATTGGTAGTGAATGAAGTTACTCTGAAAACTTGTCCCTCATTAGCCCACTGCAAACCCAATTCTGAGGATCGGGCAGTTTCAGGTTGTAAATTTGGATTACCCCCGTTGGCAGTGTCATACAAATACCCTAATGGAGGAAGATTAAATGCGGTGGATGAACTGGCTAGCAATTTAAACGATGGATTCAATTGGTATCCATATCCCAAATAACCGGTGTTATTGCCATCCAAGCTGGTTGCTTTGTCATTTCGTGCGTTAAGCTGAAAACTATGCGCCCCCAATGAACCCGATAATCCACCGAAAATAGACATCACATCGCGACTGCGATTTAGGGTCAACGAGGCTTGGTCAAAGGTGTTAATCGATTGGTTTTGGTTTTCAATTCCGGCCGTTATCAACCAATCATCAATTACAACACTATTGGTCCAGTTACTAGTCTTAGTATTGGTAATTGCGTCGCTGAAGTATGGATTAGAGGGCGCTTTGAGCGCGTCTGCGACCGATCGGTCGCGAGACTCGCTGTAAGTGAACTTACTTACCCACGCCTTATTGATTTGGTTGTGGGAGAACATTTGCCAAGTATTCAAAGTACTGCGCCCTTTGTGAATGTCTTGGCTCGCACCAAATCCCCCTCCATCAAAATCAAATTCAGCATCGCTTCCCTGAGCCCTCAAACCAAAGCTATGGCCTTTAAGGACTTCTTGAGATATACCTAAGTTGTAATTTGTATTTTTAAACCCATCCGCATCAGGATTTTCTAAAGGGTACTGCTTTTGATTCATCGTAGAAAATCCATCCGTCTTTTGTTGGCCTACTCCAAGGGTGTACTTGGTTTTATCGAAACTGCCGCTAATACCCGCGGAGGAACGAACACTCGATAAGCTGCCGACTTCAACACTTGCAAAAGCGAGGGGTTTACCTGTCGCCGCTCTTGTAAAAATTTGGACAACACCGCCAATTGCGCCACTGCCATAGATTGCAGAGACATTACCTCGAACTATCTCAACCCGATCGACTTGATCCAGCATGATGTTTTCGACTCCAACACTTCCCGTCGTATCCTGGCGCGTTAGAGATACGCCATCAACCAATACCAACACCTGTAAACTTGCCGCCCCACGAAGATAAATGCTCGCAGAGGTACCGCGCCCACCATTTTGGGCAAATTGAATGCTTGCTTCGCTGGCCAATAGACTTGCTAGGTCTGTCGCCTGAGAGCGATCAATCACATCTCGGCCAATCACAGTTGTATTTGGAATGGCATCAGTCAGCAATTGCTCTGAACGATTGGCCGTTACGACCACCTCTTTCAAAGTTCCACTCGACTCCGATTGGGCGTGGGCAGAAAAAGCAGACAGCAATGCCAAAGAAAGCGCACTCAAGCGCAAAGAAGAAATACCAGTTTTCATTTTAAAAAAGACCATCAAATAAAACCCTCACCGTCTTCCCCGACAGCGCATGGGCATCAGGCTGCACGCAGGCGTGTAACCACTTTATTGGCCGGTATCCGGGCTGGTGGAGCAACCTTCATCGCCTTCCCAAGCGCTTGTTCAAGGCACTCAGTGGCTGTGATGAGGGCGGAATCGCTAGATTCGTCCACTTACCGTTGCGGGGGCAGCGCAGGTTAGGTCTACGTTGACACGTTTTCCCTCCTGCTTCCCGTTGAACTGCACTATGTGAACCACAGTGCGAGCACCAACACTAGGGATTTTACGGGGTTTTATACGGATTAAACCGTCATCGGGGCGACCTACAATGTCTTTTATGCAGCAAACGTCCCCCATAGACCAAATTGCCGAGCGCGTTGAGCGCTTGCTGGTGCGTTACGAAGAGCTTCAACGCACCAATGCCCTTCTTATCGAGCAGGTCGCGTCTTTATCGCATGAACGTGATTCGTTGAAATCACGACTCAGCGCCGCACGGGCCCGGGTGGAAGCTTTGCTAGATCGCCTTCCAGAAAATGCGGCCGATGCAACAGACGCAACCGCAACCGCCACTGCCAGCACCGTACCGCAGGACACGCCATGAAGCAGCTCGAAGTTCAAATCATGGGCCAAAGCTATTTGCTCGGCTGCCCTGACGGCGGCGAGTCTAAGCTTCACCAAGCGGTGCAACGGGTAGATGTGGCGATGTGCAAAATCAGAGACGGCGGCAAGGTGCGGGCGCGGGACCGTATTGCAGTTCTTGCGGCACTCAACCTGGCCTTTGACGTGGCTAACTTGTCTAACGCGCAATCGGAATTAAGCCCAGACCATTCTGCGTCTGAAAACTTAACCATTGACCGCGTGAACCACGAAGCGGTCTTGGTGCCCTTGATCGCCCGTTTAGACAAACTTCTCGCCAACGACGGACGCTTGTTTTAAGGTCCTACAATCCAAAGCGTCTGCAGTGTTCGCCGGGCTTTATATTTCCTTGAACCAATGCTCTTAGAGCCCGGGCTTGGAATATCGCTTCGCAAGCGTGATCATCTCGCGTTAGATGGACCCAATGCAAAGCTAACCTCGCCCACCTGAACCCCGGTTCAGGATGCCGGTCCGGTGGCATTTGCAGACACCTTATTCCCTTTGCTTCTCCGCTTGCCCAACACACAACATTCTCACAACCCATGCTTGAACCTACTCTGATTGGCGAGTTGGCCGTTCTCGGCCTGACCACTGGCTTGCTTGCAGGATTGCTTGGAATTGGAGGCGGCATGTTGATGGGACCGTTTCTCACCCTGATGCTTTCCCACCGCGGTATCAGCGCCGACTTGGCCGTCAAGATGGCCATTGCCACGTCGATGGCTACGATTGTTTTTACCAGTATTTCA
>QYPA01000081.1 GCA_007279715.1 Comamonadaceae bacterium
ACGCCAACGCAAACGACAACGCCAGCCAACGTGAGCGTTCGCATGAGCAAGCGCGTTCGTTTGGAAGTAGCTCCCGCAGCGATCAATACCGCGGTGAACAACGCGCAAAGCGGCGTCATCGTGACCGAAGGCGGCCAAGTCTTAATGCAGGCGGCCTCGCTGAGCGATGCCGTTGCCAGCGTCACTCACAGCGGACGCATTGACACCACCGCGCCACAAGCAGGCGCGGTAACCTTGCTAGCCGACGGCGGGCAAATCAAAGTCAGCGGCAGCATGACCGCCAACAGCACCGCTTCAGGATTAAAAGGCGCAGACATCATCATTGGGCGTGACATCGAGACCGGCGTGTTGGCTAAGGCCGCCGATGTCAGCGGCGCTGTCCTTGAAAGTAACCAAGGCTTTGTAGAAACTTCGGGTGACTATTTAGCGACAACAGGTGTGATAGTTAAAGCGGGTGAATGGCTATTGGACCCCACCAATATCACCATTGCTGCCAGCGGTGCGAGCGGCACAGCCTATGCAGCCACTTACACCGCAGGCGCAGATTCGGTCATCCTTGCTTCCGACATCAACGCCAGCTTGAATGCTGGCACAGGCGTCACGATTGCCACCAGCGCAACGGGGGCCAGCGCAGGCAACATCGCAGTCAATGAAAGCATTTCCAAAACCACGGGGACTTTTGCCAGTTTGACCCTCAGGGCCCATAACAACATTACCTTAGCGGCTGGCAAAACCATCACCTCCACTTCGGGCAATCTCAACGTCACTTTGAACAGCGACTTTGATGGTAACGGCAGTGGCGCTATTGTGATGAACACAGGTTCAGGCATTACCAGCAACGGCGGCAACATTAGCCTGGGCGGAGGAGCGGCAGGAACTGCGGCAGGTTATGCAACCGGTAATTCAACCACCCCCAACGGTGTTTTGTTGGACGGTGCGAGTCTTTTGTCTAACGGGGGCAATATCACATTGCGCGGCAAAAGCACCAGCGATTCAACGTTATTTGACTATCGGGCCAACGGAATCCGTTTGCGCGACGCCTCGGGCAGTAATGTCATCAACGCTGGCACCGGTCAGATTGCCATGTATGGCTTATCGGCCTCAACTGGCAGTGACGCAGCGTACGGTATCGAAATCAGTCAATATGGAACTTCTACTTACTCAACTCAATTGATTTCCAGCAGCAGCTCGCAAGCAATTTTGCTCGATGGTGCAGGCTCGACAACGTCTTCATCGGTTTTTCGTTCTGGTGTTTATATCAATGCCAAGGGGACTGTTTCTGCAACGGGTAATGGTGGTGTCTCGATCATTGCAACGGGTGGTGGTGTTGGCGAAGCATTGTCTATGCAGAACGACTCTGCTATCAACACCAGTACATCCAGCGCACCTGTCACGATCTCGGCTGATAGTGCGGCCATTGGCAGCACAGCCAGTATCAACGCTGGCTCTGGAACTGTGACCATTCAGAACAAAACAGCGGGCACCTTGATCAGCGTGGGAGGGGCGGATGTGACGACCGGCTCGCCGCTCACCCTGGGTATCACCAACGCCGAGATGAATCTGATTACGGCAGGCACCCTCAAGATTGGCAGCACCACTTCAGGCGCCATGACCACCAGCGCCACAGTGACGACTGAGGCAACCACAGGGAATTTGTACTTGCAGTCGGGCAGTACTTTGACCGCGTCCACAGCGTTCACCAGTGGTGCCGGTCTTTTGTTGCAAACGGCTGGCGGGGCCATCTCGACGACTGCGGCGCTGTCGGGCACCAATGTGTCTCTGGACAACACGGCGGGCACCATCAACTGGACCACAGGCGCCCTCACAGCGGGTGCCAGCTCAGGCAGCGCCACCAATGCCGTCAACATTGCCAGCAGCATCACCGCGACAGGTAACGTCAACATTTTGGGCAATGTGGCCACAAGCACCCACACCGGCGTCAATTTGACCAGCGCGGGCTCGATCACCAGCTCGGGCACGGCTGCCACGGTCAACATCAACGCCAATGGCAACATCGCCAACGCCGCAGCGATCAAGAACACAGGCTCGACGGGCACGGGTGCCAACATCAACCTCACATCCACCAGTGGCACGATCACGGGTGCGGGTGCGATAGGCGACACGACCAATAAAAATGCGAGCGTGACGTTTACGCATGCCGCATCCAGCACGTATTCAGGCGCCATCAACGCAGCCAACTTCACCAAGGCAGGCGCAGGCGCTCTGACGCTGGATTCATGGGTCGCGACCACCCCAGTTGCAACCAATATTTCAAACGCTTACACAGTCAAAGATGGCAGCAACTTATCCTTGTCGCCAGGAGCAACCTACGCGGCGCTCAACCCAGCAAGCGTCAACGTAGTAAACGCTTCCACATTTTCGATCAACGCAAACAGCAATGGCTGGTGGAAAGGCACTGCCTTCAACTTCACAGGTGCAAGCGGTGGCGGTACGATGAATCTGGGTGGTAATCCTATTGGCGCCTCTGGATTTACCAGCACCTTTAGCACCAATGGCGGTGCCACCAACACCGTGACTGGCGTGTTCAACGCCAACTCAGCCAACGTCAACTTCAACTTGGCCAGCGCCACCAGCGGAACGGCACTTTTGGATGGCAGTTTTGCAGCAATTGCGTTTACACAAAACACGCAGGGTGGGTATGGATTGCAAAATGTAACGACCGTCAACATGTCTGGTGGCGGTCATTTGCTATTCAAAGACAAAGTCGGCGCTACCACTTTCAATATCAATGCAGGCAATGTGCAAGTGGGTGACGGCAGCGCCGCTACCAGTTCTACCACCCCCACCCTCGATGCCACCAACCTGAGCATCGCTGCTAGTTCTAAGCTGACCTTTAACCGCGCCGAGGCCTATACCAACGCCTCCGTCATCACAGGCGCTGGCAGCCTGATTCAGGCAGGCGCTGGCGTCGTGACCTTGACGGGCAACAGCAGCGCATTTGCAGGTGCAACGACGGTCAACGCTGGCAAAACCTTGGCCATTGGCACAGGCGGCTCACTGGGTGCAGCGGGCAGCACGCTCGCGCTGACCGACGCCACCTCTACTTTGTCGTTTACCAACACATCGGGTACATCAACGGTTGCCAGCACCATCAGCGGCTTAGGAACAGTGACAGAAAACGGCGCAGGCGGTACCGGCGTATTGACCGCCAACAACACTTACAGCGGCATCACAACAGTGACGGCGGGCACCTTACAAATTGGCAATGGAGGAGCCACAGGAACGCTGGGTTCGGGCTCAGTGACCAATAACGCTGCGCTGGTCCTTAACCGGGATGCTTCCAGCGATCTCACTGTCAGCGCTGTGATTTCTGGCACGGGAACCTTGACCCAGGCGGGTGTCGGTAAATCGATTTTGACGGGGGCCAACACGTACACAGGCGCAACCACGGTCAACGCAGGCACCCTTTCTTTGGGTACAACAGCAACCACAGGCACAGCGTCTCAACAGTATGCTTCCTCGCAATTTACTATTGCAGCAGGCGCCACGCTGGATTTCAACGCCCCCACAGGCGTCACGCTGGACAACAGAGGCACCATCTTGACAGGGGCGGGCACCCTCACCAAAACTGGTGGGGGCACCTTGAAATGGAATGTCATCAATGACACCACCTTCAACATGCTGGCGGGCTCATTGATTGATGTGAAGGAAGGCACCTTCGTTGGTAGTGCCACCTACCACGGAAAATGGACCAATAACCTGTCTAGCTTGAACGTCGCCTCTGGCGCATCGTTTCAGGGTTCGGAAGGAGACACTCGCATTGATGCCTTAACCGGTGCAGGCTCGGTTTCTTTTGGATGGACCACCTACGGCAGCCTGACGGTAGGTTTGAACAACACAGCCGCTGGCACTTACAACACAACTGCAGGCACCGCCACTTTTTCTGGTGCATTAAGCGGGCCTGGGCCGTTGAATAAAAGCGGCACTGGGACCCAGATTCTCAAAGGCACAAACACCTACACCGGCGCAACCAACATCAATGCAGGCGTCTTGCAGGTGGGTGATGGCGGCACCACGGGAACATTGGGAACAGGTGCACTGACCAATAACGCCTCGTTGGTATTTAACCGAAGCGATACGGCGCTGATTGTCAGCGCATCCATTGCAGGCACTGGAACGGTCACACAGTCTGGCACGGGCATGACAACCCTTTCAGCAAACAATACATACAGCGGTGCCACAACCGTCAGCACAGGAAGTTTGCAAATTGGCAATGGCTCCAACACGGGAACCTTAGGTACAAGTGCTGCCTCTGTTTCTTCAGGTGTCAACCTTAATTTTTACCGTAACGACGCATCACTCACCGTTGCCAATACTATTTCCGGCGCAGGTTCAGTCAACCTCAAAGGCACGGGTGTTACATCGCAAAGCAGCTACGCTCTGACTGGCAATAACAGCAGCCTTAGCGGTGGCATCAGTGTTTCATCGTCGCGCCTCGCACTCAGTGCCGCCAATCAAATTGGTACTGCTAGCCTGACTGTGAACAGCGGCGCGAGTCTTTGGGCCAATGGCAGCTTTACGATCAACAACGCGCTTTCATTAGCAGGCAATGGTTGGACTGAAAACACGTATGGCCAACTCGGCGCGCTGCGACTGCAAAGCGGCGTGACTTATGCTGGGGCCATCACACTGGCCGCAGATGCCCGCATTGGCGCCTACAGCTCAACCGGTTTTGTGTCGGGCGCAATCAGTGGCGCAAAGAATATCGAATTCAACTCAGGCGCGGGTGGTACCGTAACCCTCACGGGGGCGAATACCTACACGGGCACCACCACCGTCGGTGCAGGCAACTTGCAAGTCGGCAATGGCGGCACCATCGGCACCTTAGGAACCAACACCGGTGCTATTGCCAACAGCGGCACCTTAACGATTAACCGCAGCGACACCGTCAGCTTTGCCAACATCATCAGCGGCACAGGCTCACTTACCCAAGCGGG
Source organism: Comamonadaceae bacterium (assembly GCA_007279715.1). GTDB lineage: Bacteria > Pseudomonadota > Gammaproteobacteria > Burkholderiales > Burkholderiaceae_C > Allorhodoferax. The sequence goes on from QYPA01000081.1 coordinate 4,959, forward strand.
CGCAGGAACCACACAACTAACAGGAACGAATACGTATTCAGGAACCACCACCATCAGCGCGGGTACGCTTCAGGTAGGCACTGGCGGCGCAACAGGTACCTTAGGCACCAGCGCGGTCGTTAACAATGCCGCCTTGGTATTTAACCGAAACGCCACGACCGACCTGACGGTTGCAGGCGCAATCTCCGGCACCGGAACCTTAAGCCAAGCGGGCGCGGGCAAAACCATTTTGACGGCCGATAACAGCTACTCAGGCGCGACGTCTGTGAGCGGCGGCACGCTGCAAATTGGCAGCGCCACAACGTCCGGTACTTTAGGAAACACCAGCGCGGTGACCTTATCAAACAACACCACCTTGGCGTTTAATCGGACAGCCAACACCACCATTGACAGGACCATCAGTGGCGTTGGCAACGTCACAGCCAACATCACGGGGGACTTGGCGCTGACCAGCAACATCGCGCTCACCGGAACAAACACCATCAACCTCACGGCCTCGGGTTCGATCACCGAAACGGCTGGAAGCTTGGCCGCCACTAACCTTTATATGACAGCCACGGCAGGCAGTATTGGTGCTACAGGAAATCGCATTCAAAGCGATGTCACCAACCTCAACATGAGTTCGGCTGGCAACCAATACGTGACCTAGGCGAACGCTCTCAACCTATCGTCTAGAACAACAAGCAACGGCAGTGTGGATGTGGCCACAACACTTGGTACTTTGACGATTGGCACAGTCAATTCTGTAGCCGGTATCTCTGCTAACGGAACAGGCAACGTCACCCTCAGCGGAACAGCCGCAGGTACAAATCCGGGCATCATGCTTAACCAAGCAATCACCGGCACCGATGTGCTTCTGTCAGGTACAGCAACCGGATCAGGCAACGGTATTCACAACGCTGGCACTGCATTAACTAGCCGTGGCGCGATGACTTTGACAGGCTCATCCACAGGCAATGGGGCAGGTATTTACTCTTTCGCAGGCAGCATGACAGGTGCAGGCCTCATCACGCTTTCTGGCGTTGACAACGCCAACCAAGGCTTAAACCTTCATGGTGGCCTGGTCATCACCAACACGGGCACCTTCACCGCGGGTCAAGATGCGGTTTGGTTAAAGGGCTCGTCCAGCGCCACGGGTGTGTCGATGAATGGTGTCACGATCAACAACAACTCAACCAACGGCATCACACGCGTTGAGGCACTTAACGGCAATATCGACACTCAAGCGGCTTTTAGCAACGCCATCACCAACGCATCCACCGCAGGTGCCGTCATCATGTCAGCTGGTAATGGCTCAGCAACGAGCTCTGGCTCAATCAACGTCAGCACCTTACTCAACATCACCCAAAACGCCAACGCGGGCGTTGTTGTTAGTACCTCGGGTACAGGCAACGTCACCACCCCAAAAATTACCAATGCTGGAACCGGTGACATCGTTGTTGCCGCTGGAACCTTGATCGCCGCGGGCACGGGAACAGGCGGCCAAATTTTGACCGTTGCGAACAACACGCTGACCCAAACCAATGTTGCACCCGGCAAGACCTATGTTTACTC
>QYPA01000023.1 GCA_007279715.1 Comamonadaceae bacterium
ACAAGCCGCAGGCCAAAACCTGATGAAAGAAACCCCCGCCAGCGGCCCACCCCAAGTTCAACAGCCCGGCCAAAACGGCTCTGGCACGTTGATGCAAGGCACCTTAGAGGCTTCTAACGTCAACGTGGTTGAAGAGATGGTGAACATGATTGAGACCCAGCGCGCTTACGAGATCAATTCCAAAGCGATCTCTGCGGTAGACGGAATGCTCAAGTACATCAACCAAAACATGTAACGCGTGTCCGCCATGACAACTTCTGCCCCAATCACCACCATTCGCGCAGCCGCAACCCTTCTTGCCGCTTTAGGCTTGGGGGCCTGCACAGTTTTGCCGGTCGAACCCATGAAGCATTCTGAAGGTTTTACCCCGGTCTACCCCATGGCCCAAGAGAAAGCCGCTCAGGCCACCGGAGCGATTTACAACGGCCGCGCCAGCGAAAACTTCTTTGGCCGCGGCCGCAGTTTTCAAGTGGGCGATGTGATCACGGTGATTTTGGATGAATCCGCAACCGCCAAACGCAGCCAAGTCGGCAGCTTAAGCCGCGCTTCTACCAACGACGTTCTCAAAGGGAACAACGCCGTGATTGCCGCTGCTGGAAACTTTTTAGGAGGCGCTAGCACCCTTGGCGCTACGGTTACCAACAAAGGCACGGGCACAGCGGACCAATCTGCAACCCTAACTGGCTCTGTGGCTGTGTCTGTGATCGAGATCATGGCTAACGGCAACCTCGTTTTGCGCGGGGAAAAGCAAGTGGCTTTGACCGAAGGTTCTGAAGTGATTCAGGTCGCAGGCGTGGTTCGCGCCGAAGACATTGCACCGAACAACACCGTGGCTTCACGCCGCTTGGCAAACGCCCAAATTGCTTACCGTGGTACGGGTGACCTTGCCGCTACCAGCCGCGCCGGTTGGGGCACGAGCGGCCTGCTCAAACTGTGGCCCTTCTAAAAATGAAAAAATTCGTACGCTCCTTGCCCTTGGTGGCTCTGCTGTGGGCGTTGCCTTTTGCTGCGGCGCATGCTGACCGCATCAAAGACCTCACCAGCATGGCCGCTATGCGTGGCAACCAATTGATCGGCTACGGCTTGATCGTCGGTTTGCAAGGCACGGGCGATGGGTCCGATTTGTCGTTTACCACCCAAAGCATGAAAACCCTGCTTAACCGCATGGGCGTGAACCAAGAAAACCCGCTCAGCGACTTTGAAGCAGCTACCAGCGGCGGCAAGATTGACCTGAAAAACGTCGCGGCCGTCATGGTCACGGCCGACCTGCCTGGCATGGCCAAACCCGGCCAGCGCATTGACATCAATGTCGCCGCTATCGGAAAAGCCACCAGCTTGCGCGGAGGCAGCTTGCTACTGACGAGCTTACGCGGAGTCGACGGCCAAACCTACGCGATTGCCCAAGGCTCGCTCACGGCCATGGGCATTGACGCTGGCGCTGCCGGCTCTAAAGTGTCGATAGGCGTTACCACTTCAGCACGTATTCCCAGCGGCGCAACGGTAGAGAAAGCCGTTGACAACCCGTTTGACAAAGCCGACAACGTATTACTCAACTTGCGCGAGAGCGATTTCACAACCGCGTCCAGCATCATTCAAGCGATCAACGCCAAATTCGGCGCTGACGTTGCCACAGCCATTGACGGCGTATCCATCGTCGTTCGGGCCCCCATGGACAGCAGCCAACGCGTCTCGTTCATGAGCCTGATCGAAAACATTGACGTCCAACCCGGCGAGCCGCCCGCCCGCGTGGTGGTGAACGCCCGAACCGGTACGGTCGTGATTAGCCGCAACGTACGCGTCTTTGCCGCAGCCGTAACCCACGGAACCATCAGCGTCTCGGTTGCAGCAACGAACGAAGTGTCACAACCCGGCGCTTTGTCTAACGGAACCACCCAAGCCGTTCAAAACGCGGACATCAAAGTTACTGAGCCCAACAAGCCGATGTTCTTATTCCAGCCTGGCGTTGATTTGCGCCAAATTGTGGACGCGGTCAACCAAGTGGGCGCGACGCCTTCAGCACTGATTGCGATTTTGGAAGCCCTTAAAAGTTCCGGCAGCCTGCGTGCCGAGCTCTTGGTGATCTAAACAGCAGCACTTTGACGCCATGGACCCGCTCTCTAACGCCCTCCCCCCCTCGGCCCAAGCCGCGGCGATGACTGGGTCTTACCTGGACTTTGACGGTCTAGGCAAGCTCAAGGGACAGGCACGAACGGACGCCAAAGCGGCGACCCGCGAAACCGCGCAGCAGTTTGAGGCCATGTTTTTGCAGATGATGATGAAGTCGATGCGCGACGCCACGCCTAAAAGCGAACTCAACGAATCTTCGGCTACGGACACTTTTCAAGCCATGTTTGACAAAGAGGTCTCGGTGGCTATGTCCAAGCGCAATACGTTGGGCTTGGCCGATATGTTGGTTAAACACATGCCAGACGGATCTTCGGCCCAACCGAGTACCGCCGCCATGTTGGCAGCGCGTTCTGGTAAAGCCAAGGGCATGCCTTTACAGCCCGAAGCGGCTAAGCCCATGGGCTTGGAAGTCGCGGCAACCGTTTTGACGCCCCTACCTAAAGTCGGCGGCCCGATTCCTTTAGGTAGCCGTTTTGCCCCTTTGCGTGAAGGGAGTAAACCATGAGCGATATGGCCGGCATTGCCGGAAACGCCGTCAGCGTTTATCAGCAAGCGCTGACCACGGTCAGTAACAACATTGCCAACGTTGCAACCGACGGTTACTCGCGCCAAGACGTCGCGCTGCAAGCGCTTCCCGTCACCCAAACCGGTCAAATCTTTTTGGGCTCGGGCGTGGCGGTTGACCGCATTCAGCGCCAGTACAACCAGTTTGTGGACTCCAACCTGCGTAACAGCAACAGCGACCTCGCTAGCCAAGAGCCCATGGTGAACTACGCCAACCGCGTGGTGGATGTCATGGGCGGACAAACCATGGGTTTGAACACGGCCTTAGACCAATTCTTTGCCTCCGCTCGCGTCATGTCGAGCGACCCGTCTTCTAGCGTTTTGCGCAGCAGCTTTGTGCGTGACGCCCAAGGCGTTGCCGAGCGTTTTGGCCAACTCTCTTCGCAACTGAGTTTGGTGCAAGACGAGACCCAACAAGCGCTTGACAGCGCAGTGACCCAGATCAACGCCTTAACCAAGCAAATTGCCCAGGTCAACGGCCAACTTACCAAAAAACAAGCCGAGGCAGATCAGCCCCCTGATCTGCTTGACCAACGCGACTTGTTGCTGCGCAAGCTCTCAACGTTTGCCAACGTCAACACTCGCTTTACCGCCAACGGAACGGTAACGGTAAGCTTAGGCGCGTCGATGAGCCAAGACGTGGTGGTCAGTGGCAACTCGTCTTTGGACATTGCCGCAAGCTACGACAGCAAAAACTCGAATAAAGTTTCTTTAACCCTCGACCCTTACGGGAAGTCGACCTCCTTGAACGGCATTACCAGCGGCACGGTCGCAGGAATTCTATCGTTTCGCGAACAGGTTTTAGGAACAGCCCAAGGCAACTTAGATAATTTGGCTTTGACTTTTGCCAACGCGGTAAACACCGTTCACCAGCAAGGCATCGACGGGTATGGAAATCCTGGAAAAACCCTCTTTAATTTCGATCCAACAGCCGCTAACGCAGCCATCGGGCTTCGGGTTGCGATTGATGATCCCATGCGCGTCTCCGCCGCAGCCCAGTTTCGTGTTGTAGAAGGCGCAAACAACACCAGTGGAACCAACGCTAGTATTAAGTTCGACGAAACGCCGCCTATCGGCCCTGCCCCGCTTCAAGAGGTGTTGGTCAACAACGACCACCCCAGCGCAGCTCGCTTGGTTCGCGTTGACACCAGCCTGCCCGTTGCTGCGGTTGCCAGTATCCCCAACGGCATGAGTGATGTGAGCATCTATCTCGATAGCCTTGCGAGCGGCCAACAGCTTCAGATCATGACCCGCGACGGCCGCCAAATCATCGGCCAGTCCATGGCCAGCGACACCACGCTCATCGGTCAGATGATCACCACCGATAACGGTTTTGCAGCAGGTGCGACCTACAGCGCGACTTACTTGAACGTCTCGGGCGCAAGCGGTTACAAAGACATGAACGTCTTTTACGGCGCCCAAGCCCAGGTCCAGCAGCAACCCATTTACAACAGCAAAGATCAAATTTCCGGCACCAAGGCCTTCCCCGCTTTGCTAGAAGGCGCTCGCATGCAAGGCAGCACCACGGGCCTAGCCGCAACCAGCTTGAAGCTGAACGGTACCGCGCTTGGCGCTTTGGCCGCCCCCACAGCGGGAACCACCTTGCAAGCCAGCGCCGTAGCCAACTGGATCAACGCCCAATCTGCAACCACTTACGTTACCGCGACCGCTACGAACGCGATTGTTCTGACAGACAGCCAAGTCAAATACGGAATGCCTTTGTTGATCAACGGCGTCCCGGTTGATACCTCTACCGCTACGTCGCTTAACGGCCTAGCTAACGCCATCAATAGTGCCAGCACCAGCAATGTCAGCGCTCGGATCGACTCGCAAGGCCAATTACGCATTAGCAACACCACAGGCGATGACATCACGATTGCCGGAACCAATGTGGCAGGCTCGAGCATTCAAAACGCCTTGGGCCTAACCGCTGGAACCTTCCGTGGCCAAATCAGCTTGACACAGGCTCTAACGGACAGCAGTGGCCTTTCTATTACCCGCCCGATTCAGCTGGGCTTTGGCAGCACCGGAACCCCTGCCGACCTTGCCAAACTCGGCTTTCGCACTGGCGCTTTTATCAGCGGCGCAGCCAAAGAAGACCTCTTGGTTTTTGTGACCGGCGCTGGCACCGCGACCGTTTCTGCCAGCTACGCAGGCAAGCCCATTGACGGTAAGCAGTCTTTGCGGGCTCAGCCCATGAAGGTGGAATTTACCAGCGCCACGGCGTACAAAATTACCGACACCAATACCAACACCATCGTGGCTGAGCGTACGCTGGACCCGACGCAGCTCAACCCCGGAATACGTTACCAAGGCATCGCCTTGTCCTTTACCTCGCCCCCAGCATTAGGGGACGTGTTTACCCTTGACGGCAATAAAGACGGCGTGGGCAATAACGACAATATGTTGGCCTTGGCCGCGTTGGAAAAGAAACCACTGGTTGGCATAAAAACGCTGTCTAACGCTTACATTGACCAAGTCAACGAGCTAGGCAATATCGCCCGCCAAGCCACCATCGCCCAAAGTGCGCTGACGGTGGTGCATGACCAAGCCGTCAAATCCCGCGACGAGCTCTCAGGCGTGAGCCTTGACAAAGAAGCTGCCGACCTGATTCGCTACCAACAGGCCTACCAGGCCGCAGCCAAAGTGCTGCAGGTTGCCAGCCAACTATTTGACAGCGTTCTGCAGGTGCGCTGAACCTTAAGGTCTTGATATGCAAATTTCTACCAACTTTTTATTTGACCGCGCGAGCAAGCAAATGGGCTCGCTGCAAAACGATCTTGCTAAATCGCAGGCACAAATCTCAGCCCAAAAACAGGTGATGTCGCCTAGCGACGCGCCTGACCAAAATTCGGTCATTACGCGGCTGAAATCGGTGCTATCTCATAACGAAGGCTATACCAAGGCCTTAGAGTCTGTAAACGCACGCTTACAGTCCGAGACAACCACCCTATCGAGTTCCAATGACTTGCTGGTTCGCCTCAAAGAGCTTGCCATTCAAGCCAACAGCGCCACCCAAGGAAAAACAACCCGGGCGGCAATAGCTACGGAGATGAAAGGTATACGCGACCAGTTACTCAGCTTGGCCAACTCGACCGACACCACTGGCAACTATATTTTTTCGGGCAGCAAGGTCAACACCCCTGCTTTTTCCAGCGACGCCAATGGCGTGGTTACCTACCAAGGCGACCAAACCCGCATGAGCGTTGCGGTGGGCGACCAACGCAATATCGCCATCAACCGCCCCGGAACCAACGCGTTTGTGCGCGTAGTTCGTACCGACGGCGCAGGCATAACCACAGGCTTGGGCTTTTTCCAAGCGATTGACGATTTAATTACCGGCGTAAAAGCCACCGACGGAACGGGCGGCCCCGCGATGTCGCGCGGTATTTCAGAGATGGATGATTTACAACGCGGTGTGGTCTTGGCTCAGGCGGAGTCGGGTACCGACATGAAGGTGGTAGAGCAACAAAACGCCGTTTTAGATGACACCCAGCTCAACCTGAAAACGGCCCTGGCCAGCGTAGAAGACCTTGACATGGCAGCAGCAATTACAAAAATGCAAAAGCAGTTGCTGTCTTTAGAGGCCGCTCAAGCGAGCTTTGCCAAAGTGTCGCAACTGTCTTTGTTTAAGTACATCGGGTAACGGCCGAAACGACTGATTAGATTCGCACTTAAACCCGTATGGTTACCTCGATTTCCTCCACCACAGCAACTCCACCTGCAACGTCTACGACGTCGTCGGCCTCGACCAGTGCAGCCAAGACCAACATCACCAATAAATTAGGCTCTGGTTCTGGGATTGATACTAGCTCCTTAGCGGGCAGCTTGGTGGAAGCAGAGCGTGCACCTCGGGCCGCAGCGATTAACAAAAATATCGCAAAAAACGATGGTATTGTTTCAGGCATGGCGGCCGTGAAGTACGTTTTGAGTAACCTCAATACGGCGTTGGACGATATTAAAGACGTCAGCGACTTTAAAAACTTCAGCATCAGCAACAGCTACACCGACTACTTCACCGCCACCGCCACAAGCAGCGCCAGTGACGGAACCCATTCGATTTTGGTGGGCCAGTTGGCGCAGGCTACCCGTATTACCGGGACTACCGCCCTTTCTGCAACTGATACCAGTCTGAACAGTGGGAAAGCCATGTCGTTAAAGGTGACTATTGGAACCGTAACCTCAAACATCAATGTTGCGACGGGAGACGATACGCCCACCGGCATTGTTTCTGCGATTAACTCCGCAGGCATAGGTCTGAGCGCATACATCGTCAATACCGGTGATGCCTCAACACCCTACAAAATGGTCGTAACTGGAACGACTGGCAGCGACAACTCTATTTCGAGCATCGTCAGCTACACAGGTACAGCTACACCAGCCACTCTCTATGGGAAGACTACTTACGCAACGGCTGCAACGAGTATCAATTCGGGCACAGCGATGACGCTCATGGTCACGAATGGAACCATTGACCATTACGTGAGTATTGATGCGGGTTCTGACAACCTCACCGACATTGCCAGCGCCCTGAACGGCGCCAACTTAGGCTTGACCGCCACGGTCGCCGGCAGCAGCGGCGCTTATTACCTGACCGTACAAGGAAACTCTGATGCGGTGAGCTCAGACTTTGCCATAACCAGCTACACCGGAACCGTTACCTCTGCCACTACATCCCCCACAACAGTGAGCTATGGTCTGTTTAATGGCACTTCAACAGCCATCTCTTTACCTTCTAGCAGCCTCAGCACAAATTACTGGGGTACAACGCTTCAATCCGCCCAAGACGCCTACCTCACCGTAGACGGTATCAGCATTACCAGCTCAAGCAATACTGTAGCCGATGCAGTACCGGGCGTTACTTTAAGCCTGATTGCTGCGAATGGAACATACGCTAGCAGCACGGTGAGCGGTACCGCAGGAACCATTCGGCTTACCACTGATACCAGCCTAGCCCATACCAAAATCCAAGCCTTTGTTACCGCTTATAACGACGCGATGACTTTGATGGACGAAGTGACCAACCCTAAATCAACACTTGCGACCTATGGTGGAACACTGGTTGGGAACTCTACGATTCGCACGCTTCGTGACACCATTCGCGCTTTTACCATTGACGACTCCTCAACCACCTCGGGTAGTCTCTCTGCCCTTCGCGACGTAGGTATTGAAATTGACACCGCTGGAAAACTCACCCTTAAGCCAACAACGCTTGACTCGGTTTTAGCCTCATCGTATAGCGATGTTATTACCCTTTTTACAGGCGACCAAGAGGCATTGAGTTCTTATGACACAACTACAAGTGCTGGTATTGCGGGTGACTTAGGCCATTCTATTTTTAAGATGATCGCTAGCTACGGCACTGTCAGCGTAGAGAGCCGCAACGCGTCAACTCGGATTATTAAATACCAAGACGACTTGGCAGCCCTCGAGGAGCGCATGAAAAAACTGCTGGAACGATATACCAAGCAGTTCGCCACCATGGACAGCATTGTGGGTAACACCAAGAGTACCCAAACCGGACTCACCAGCAGTTTTGATGGTTTGATGGCCATGTACACCAAAAACTAAGCGGCTTTGCGAAAAAATATTTTCTCAAAGCCCTTAAGTTTTTTAAATCTATACCGATTCCTCTCAGGCTAATTGCTTTTATAGCGCCCGTGCTGTGCTTTGCGCACATCTACGGCTCACTGAGTTTTTAAAAAGGACGGTAAACCATGGTTTCCGAAATTACACCCCAGGGCTCTAAAAGCCCGCCCCCCGCGGTATTGGCATCGGCCCATTCAGCGGAGCCTACGCCTAAAGCTGCAGAAAGCAAAGCAGCTGCCAGCCCCAAAGTGGTGGCACCTAAACCGATAGACATTCAGTTTGACCCTGCCAAAGCCCAGCAGAACTTGGCTGCGGCGGTGAACTTGCTAAATGAGCAAATGGTTTCTACCAAGCGCGGCTTGGGCTTTTCTTTTGATAACGCCACCAACGGCCCGGTCATCAAAGTGAGCAATACCAATACTGGAGAGGTGATTCGTCAAATCCCTACCGCCGACGTATTGCATATGGCCCACAAAATTGATGACCTAAAAGGAATTTTGTACAACAAAGTTGCATAAATTGCAGCGGTAGGCTAAAGAAAAAGAGATAGCCGCCGATGCTTTAAATAACAGGAGGTTTTACTTCTTGTAGTGATGGAGAGCAAATTGCACAGGGGTGCGAAAAGCCTTCAGCCAGTTTGACTCTCAGCCTCTTAACCTGTTTTTTTTGGAGAAATACCATGCCATCAGTAATAAATACCAACGTTAGCGCGATTCAGGCCCAACAAGCCCTCAAGATCAATAATCGGACTATGTCCGCCGCTATGCAGCAGCTGTCCACCGGCAAGCGCATCAATACCGCTGCGGATGATGCAGCAGGATTAGGACTTTCCGAAAGCATGACATCCCAAGTTCGCGGTCTAAACATGGCGGTTCGTAACGTGAACGACGCTGTCAATATGCTTCAAACCGCCGAAGGTTCCATGGTCGAACAGACCAATATGCTTCAACGCATGCGTGAACTCGCAGTGCAATCTGCCAGCGGAACCTATTCCACAACACAACGCAGCTACTTAACCACTGAATTTGATGCACTGGTTACACAGATTGGTAGCATCTCAAGCCAGACCACCTGGAACGGTACCAACTTAATGAACGCTACTGCCACTTTTTCATACCAAGCGGGTCAAGGAAGCGGACAAACGATCAACGTCGTCATTACGTCGATGTCAACCGCAAGCTTGGGTATCAGTACATCATCTGTCACCACGTCTACTACTGCATCGGCAGCCATTGCAACGTTGGATACCGCGATCAACTCGATTAACAGCCAACGCGCCACCATTGGCGCGAGCATTAACCAGATGACCTATGCAGCCGACAACTTGACCAATATTTCTGCTAACGCAGCCGCGTCACGCAGCACTGTTTTGGATACTGACTACGCCACTGCTTCCACACAGTTGGCTAAGGGTCAGATCATCCAGCAAGCGGCAACAGCGATGTTGGCACAAGCGAACCAGCAGCCCCAAAGCGTGTTGGCCCTGCTGAAGTAAGCTTTCTGCCGCTCTCGGGCGGCTAGGCTTGAACTCCCAGTGGCAAGCCGGTGGCAATGATTTGCCGCCTCCCCCCTAAAAGGCCCGTCTTTTGATGGGCCTTTTTTCGTTTTAAAGCGGCAAAAATACTTGGCACGAGAACTGCTTACAACTGAACTATCAGACCTGTTGTTGGATTTCCCGACAGTGCAAGTTTGAGGTTTGTAAACAGCCAAGTCATTGGCATATCTTTTTATTTTTTGGAGAATCTTATGTCAGTGATTAACACCAACGTGAGCGCCTTATCCGCGCAAAACGCATTACGTACGAATGCCCGTTCGATGAGTTCAACCATGGAGCAGCTCTCAACCGGAAGCCGAGTTAACTCGGCCAAGGACGACGCTGCTGGCTTGGCCATTGGCCAAGGCATGACGTCCCAAGTTCGCGGTCTTAACATGGCGGTTCGAAACTTGAACGACGCTGTCAACATGATGCAAACAGCTGAAGGCGCGATGATCGAGCAAACCAACATGCTCCAACGCATGCGTGAACTCGCTGTTCAATCTGCCAGCGGAACTTATTCTGAAACGCAGCGCAGCTATATAACAACAGAGTTTAATGCCCTTACTACTCAGATTGGGAGCATCTCAAGCCAGTCCACTTGGAACGGTACCAACTTAATGAATGCCACAGGGACTTTCACTTACCAATCAGGCGCCGCCAGCGGTCAAACGATTAGCGTGGTGATTACATCGATGTCAACCGCAAGCTTGGGTATCAGTACATCATCTGTGACCACGTCTACTACTGCATCGGCAGCCATTGCAACGTTGGATACCGCGATCAACTCGATTAACAGCCAACGCGCCACCATTGGCGCGAGCATTAACCAGATGACTTACGCGGCAGACAACTTGACAAACATCTCCTCTAACGTCTCTGCTTCGCGCAGTACCGTGATGGATACCGACTACGCCACGGCGTCTACCAACCTGGCTAAAAACCAGATCATCCAACAAGCTGCCACAGCGATGTTGGCTCAAGCGAACCAACAGCCACAAAGCGTGTTGTCACTCTTGAAATAGACTTTTACCAACCATCAAAGGGCCCGCAGCAATGCCGGGCCCTTTTTATTTAGGCAGAAAAAGAGTGGCATGCTAGTTGCTTTATAGGTATATGCCAGGCCCACTGTCGTATATTTTGACACGAAGGTTTGTAGATTGCGTAACGCCAAGTTATTGGCATTTATTTATCTTTGGAGAAACACTATGTCAGTCATTAACACCAACGTGAGTGCTTTGTATTCACAAAACGCGTTAAAAACCAACACGCGCAGCATGAACACTGCGATGGAACAGCTGTCCACAGGAAGCCGGATTAACTCGGCTAAGGATGACGCCGCTGGTTTGGCCATTGGTCAAAACATGACTTCCGTCATTCGAGGCCTCAATATGGCCGTTCGTAATTTGAACGACGCTGTCAATATGTTGCAAACCGCAGACGGCGCGATGATTGAACAAACAAATATGCTCCAACGCATGCGTGAACTAGCTGTTCAAGCGTCAAACGGTACCAATTCTACGACCCAAGCGGGTTATCTCAATACCGAGTTCCAAGCCCTGGTGACGCAAATTGGCAGTATTTCCAGCCAAACTACCTGGAACGGTATGAATCTCTTAAATACCACAGGGACTTTTTCCTACCAAAGTGGCGCAACCAGCGGCCAAACCATCTCGGTGGTTGTAACGTCAATGGGTACAGCCAGCTTAGGCGTTAGCACGGCTTCAATCTCAAGCGTAACGTCAGCTGCCGCTTCAATCGCCACTTTAGATACCGCGATGAACTCCATCAACAGCCAGCGCGCTACCTTGGGTGCGAGCATTAACCAGATGGCGTATGCGGCTGATAACTTGACCAATGTGTCGGCTAACACGACAGCGTCGCGTAGCACGATCATGGATACCGACTACGCATTAGCTACAACCCAATTGGCTAAAAACCAGATTATCCAGCAAGCTGCTACGGCGATGTTGGCGCAGGCAAACCAGCAGCCGTCATCAGTGATGGCCTTGCTGAAATAAGTCGATAAATTCAGCAGGAGTTTAATGTGGCAGAAACTAGCAGAGCATTACCTCGCTATATTGCGAGCGGCTTCTACGACAAGCATATTGTTAACAAAAAGGTTGTTGACATTGGAGTCGGTCGGTTTGACACCCATGATGGCTGCGATCCGATTTGTGATTGGGCAGAAATGCACGATAAAGACATTTGCGACGCTACAACTATGGATGCTTATGCCGACGAAACGTTTGATACTGTATATGCCAGCCACATCCTTGAACATTTGGTTGACCCGGTAGTTGCAATTAAAAACTGGGTGCGAATATGTAAACCTGGTGGGATTATCTACATATCAATACCACACCGTGATTGGTACGAAAGAAAAAAAACTTTACCCTCCAAATGGAACGAAGATCATAAATATTTTTATCTTCCTGCCCAATCAGAGCCGCCTTGTACGTTCTCTTTTTTTGATGTCATCAAGGAAGCTACTAAGTTGAATTTTCACATTTCAACCTTTAATACTTCAACTAACAACCACAAGTCTGAAGAGCACGCTAATGGAGTTTTCAGTATTGAAGCAATTATTTATAAAAAATGGGTTGATAATGATGATATGAAAGATAGAATTATCGAAGGCAACCATATAACAAAAATGGATAAAAGTATTTATTTGGAATTTTCAAATTCGTATCCCACTATAAAAGTTACAAGTGACAACTACAAAGACTTGCTTGAAAGCGCCAATAAGTTTTATAAAACAAATTTTTATAAGATAGGCGGTTTTGCATTTAAAAAAGCACTTGAACTTAATCAAGTTTCGACTGAAGTATTGCTTAATTTAGCAAGAATCTCTTTTCATGAACGCGATTACTCTAGTTCAGTAGAATATTCTAGCAGAGCGATTGAAGTTGAACCCAATCATATTGAAGCGTATACTATTCTTGGTAAATCGATGTCAGCATTAATGCAATTCGGCAGTGCGGCCGAATGCTTTTCAAAAGCAATCATATTAGATGCTTCTGATGCGAATCTCTATTTTGAATTGGCCAAAGCGAAAAGCTTGAATAACAATCACCAAGAAGCATTGCAACAGTTTAAAATTGCCATTGCTCATGATCCGAAATTTGTTTACTTGAATGCCGACAATGTGAATGTTTTAGAATACTTTGAAAGAATGGCCGCTTAAATAAATTATGCGAGTATGTATATTTGAGCATTCAATAGTCAACCATTTTGGTATGGTGCGTGGTGCAGCGGAAATAGTTGACGAACTTTTTATCGGCCTGCACCAAGCGGGTGTTGATGTTACCTATTTGGTATATAAGCACCCGGATTTAGCTCATTCATTTGGAACCTGTGTTATTGAACTGTCTCAGGCAGAAATAGAAGGTCTCAATGAAGGTAAGATACCAATCTCAAATTACTTTGAGGGTGATATTTTTCATACTCAGTCATCCGGCAAGCATGTGAATTATGATTTGACAGATTTCAATGGTAAATGGGTTGCGACTTGCCATGGTGCAGACTCAGAAGATGCCGCCGCTGAATTCCTTGTATTTGTTGGAAAGCAGCAAATGCACAACCATTTCAATCTCTTTCAATCGCATCAAAGAAGTAAGAAATGCTACGTTGCTTATAACTGTTATCAAGAGGGTCTGTCTTTTACAGATGGGCCGCATGACAGCATTGTTCATCTTAGCTCATTAAGGTCGGATAAAGGCGTACACCTGCTTCCGCTTATAGCAAATACCACAGGAAGAAAAATTGAACTTTATGGTTCTAATTTATACCCTGATTATTTTGATCAATACATCACTCCCCATTTAGGAACTTTGATTAATTATCACGGGCCCATTGATTCGATTGAGCAGAAAAATAAAATGTACTCTACAGCGGAGCTTTTTTTACATCCTGCGACTTTCAATGAGCCTTTTGGTATTACTTTGATTGAATCTATGAGGTGTGGTGTCCCCTTTATGGGTTTTAATAACGGCTCACTGCCAGAATTAAAGCATGAGGGCTCCGTTTTAGCAAACGACCTTGATGATTTATGCGAAATAATTAAATCAAAGCGCTACGCATGTTCTGCTGAGACTTTAATTAATCACGCTTCAAAATTCAATTCAAAAAATATGGTGAATAACTATATAGGCATATACAGAGATGCCTTAACTTACCCCTATTAGACAGACTGCTCAATTAGGTCAGTGGTAGTCTTCTTCGCGCAGGTGGCGAATGGCACCGATTATGACCGTGGTTTCGTTGATGATTTCAAAAAGCGCCACGTAGCCTGTACTGCCGAATGTAATGATCAATTCGCGCACGAAAGGGCTGTCGCCCACTTTTCGGCAAGCAAAAGGCGAGGAGCGAAAAAGGTTCATGCCTGACTGGATGGCCTGAATGGCTTTTTCTGGAATATCCAGATCCGCTGTTTCGCTGTCGAGTTCTCTGAGCAGCAAAAAGTTAAAAATTCTTTGCAAGTCTTCGTCTGCGGCCGTGCTGAACAGGACGGCAAAACTCATGCTTTTCGTTGCGCTAAGTTCTTGCGGGCGGACGACAGTTTAGATTCAAGTTTTGCAATCACGGCTTCAGCCGCAATACCATTCCCCAACTGCTGGGTCTCTTGAATGGCTGCGATGCCTCTGCGCACAAACTCAGCTTGGTTTTGCCGCTTCAAAACGCTTTGACGCACCGCGTTTTCCACAAATTCAGATAGCGACTCGCCCTGCTTTAGGACGTTCTCGATTTCACCCCTAAACGCTGGGGCGACACGAATTGGAGGAATGGTGGCTGTTTTCATGGTCCAATTGTATTGCAAATGCAACTCAATTAAAACTCCCTGTTTCGTGCGTAGAATAGTGACACTACAAACGTAATAGGTAACACCATGCAAAGCACAAGTGAAAAACCACGCGCCTCTACTGTGACCCTCAAACTCGACACCTCACAGCGAGACCGAATCAAGTCTCTCGCCTTGGCAAAGAAGCGTACCTCGCACTATCTCATGAAAGAAGCCATCGAACGCTATCTCAAGACAGAAGAAGCTCAGCAAGTCATCTTGTCAAGCGTTGATGATTCGATTGCTCATTTTGAGGCAACGGGACTTCATATTAACCACAACGAAGTTAAAGCTTGGGCGAAAGAAATCAAAACTAACCGCAACGCCAAATTGCCCGAATGTCATTCATAAAGTATTCAAATGCATCGCGTGCTGACTTGGTGCGTTTACACGCTTTTCTCGAGCAATATGATTCTCTCGTAGCGGATAAAGCGATCGACACGATTATCGACAGCATTGGCTATATTGGAGAGAATCCATCTAGCGGCACACCTCTTGTTGACCGTCAAAATGTTAGGAAATCAGTGATTGAATTCGGAGCAAGCGGTTATCTTTTTTTTCATAAGCGGTATGAAAAAAAAGACATGAATTTTGTGACGCGCATCATCCATCAAAAGGAGTGGTATGAGGCGGAAACAATCGGACTTGTCGAGGAAAGAACGAAAGAAACCAAGGCTTAATACGCTCATCAACCACCACTGGTTTAGCCTTACCGCCTCTTCATCACACTAAGCGCCGAATGAAGTTGCGCAAAGGCCCCCGCCCAATCGGCGCGGGTGGCCTGTCTCAACAATTGAAGCGACTGATACCAAGGGCTGTCTTTGCGCCCGGTTAGCCAGCGCCAATCGGCGTTAAAAGGCAAAAGCAAAAGTGTAGGAACGCCCAAGGCGCCTGCGAGGTGGGCTACGCTGGTATCTACACTGACAATGAGATCACACTGTTGGCAGAGCGCCGCAGTATCGGAAAAATCGAGCAGCTGAGCGCTGACATCTTCAAAACCCGCACCCAAAGCCAGGGCCAAATCGCCGTCTCGGTATTCTTTTTGTAGGCTTACGTAACGCGGCCCCGCCGGCAAGACCTTCAAAAGCTCCGCTAAAGCCACGCTTCGGTTAGCATCATTTGTATGGGTCGCGCTACCGCTCCAGACCAAGCCAATACAAGGTCGCGCCCCTTCGCCTGAAAACGCCGCCCATTTCGCCACCGCCGGAGACGGAAGCGTCAAATAACCGACAGAATTCGGTATTTTATTGGAATCAATTGAGAAAGCTGAGCCTAAGCTCATGATCGGGCAATGAAAATCAAAGGATTCTTGGGTTGGAATGCCAGGAAGCACCCGAACGTTCGGGAAATTCGCCTCCAACAGTGTGTGTAAGGGCGCTTGAACCGCCAAAGTCAATTTGGCCCCTAAAGCAAGCAACATTGGCACAAAACGACAAAATTGGATCGTATCGCCCATTCCCTGCTCGCAATGAACAAGCAAGGTTTTTCCGTTTAAGGGCTCTTTTCCTAGCCAAAGCGGAAAATCAAAGTGCCTTGACACGTTGCGCATCGCCTTGGTCTCCCAGCGCGACTCAAAATACTGCCAGCCCACCGCCCAGTGGTCGAATTGCAGGCAGAGCAATCCTTTGTTGGTTCGAAAGTCTCCCGACTCGGGCTCCAAGGCCAAGGCACTGTCAAAGCATTCCAGCGCTGCGCTTTCTACTCCCAAGTTTTGAAACGCGATACCCATGTTGTTATAGGCTTGGGCAAACGTGGGGTTGCGCTCTAGGGCATCGGCATAACTTTGGATAGCCAAGGAAGGCTCGGACATTTCCTCCCAAACCAAGCCGCGCCCAAAGTAGGCCTCGTACCGTTCAGGCTCGCACTGCACAGCAAGTTCAAACTGCGCCATAGCCAAGCTCCATTGGCCTAACTTGTAATAGGCCGAGGCCAGGTTGTAAAACACCAAATATGGGGGCGACTTCTCCAAAGCAATCGCGATGAGGTAATTCTCAACCGCTGATTCGTGGTTTCCTAGAGCGGTATGGGCATTGCCTTGGTTATTCCAGTAGGCGCTGTTTTGCGGGTCGAGCGCAAGTGCTTTTTCGAAAAACGCAAGTGCGCTGACAGCGTCCTCATTTTCAATCGCCTTCAGCCCAGAAAGATGAAGTTCTTCAGCTGAGAGTTGAGGATCGACCGCACCTTCGGACATTGCTAGTGGCTTATTGCTTATGGTTTAGTTTGAACAAGCGAGGCGAGAGAATCATTCAGCTTGGCGAAAACACCGTTCCAATCACGCGCTTTAGCTTGGCGAATGAGCGATACTTTTTGGTACCACGGGCTGTCAGTTCGGCTCAGCAACCAACGCCAATCGGCGTTAAAGCAAAGCAACACCCAGGTCTCTTTGCCCAAGGCGGCGCTGAGGTGGGCAACCGAGGTACATACGCTCACGACCACGTCCACGCTTTCACACAACGCGGCCGTATCTGAAAAACTATGGATATCGTGGTCAAAGCGCAAGATATCGGGGCGCTGGTTGAGCAAGAGAGCTTCGGCTTGAGTGATGTCTTTTTGCAAACACACATACGTAATACCGGCAGGTAAATATGGCAAAAGATCAGCCAGGGCGATGCTGCGGTTTTTATCGTTGCCTTGGGTCGCGTTACCCTTCCACACCAATCCCACGCGGGGTTGGGTTGCCGGGCCTAAGCGGTTTTTCCATGCCGCAAGCACGGCTGGTTGACAGCTCAGGTAGTGGTCTGAAAAAGGAATATTCGACGCATCTACACCCAGCAGGCCAGGAAGGCTTAACAAAGCGCAGTGGTAATCAAAGTAAGGCAAATCATCGCCATCGACCAGGAAGCCAAAGTCCGCGCTCATGCTGCTTAAAACGTCAACCAATTCGGGCTGAACGCCCAAGACCACTTTCGCGCCATGCCCTGCTAATGTTTTGGCAAAACGGGCAAATTGAACCGTGTCCCCAAAGCCTTGCTCCGAATAAAGAAAAATTGTTTTGCCGTTCAAGCTGGCTTTGCCGTCCCATTCAGGTTGAGGGAACGTACGAACCCCCACGTTCAAAGCTGGCACCAACTTTCTTGATTCAAAAAAGACCCAACCTTGCGAAAATTGTCCCTCTAACAACAGGCTCACCGCCTTGTTCCAGTAGGCCTGTGGGTTGCTGGGCTCAAGCGCAATCGCCCGATCGTAATCGGCAATCGCGGCCACGGTGTTGTTATGGCTTTGGTGAACAGCCCCGCGGTTGAGCCAATAATCAGCGCGGTTTTTTTCCAGAGAAAGCGCAGCGTCAAGACTCGCAATTGCGGGCTGGTAGCCCTGGAGATCGTTAAGCAAAACGCCTTGGTTCACATATGCTTCAGAAAAATTCGGGTTCAGTGAAAGCGCTTTTTGGTAAAAGTTCAGCGCCCGTTCTGGGTTCTGATTGAACCGGTGGCTATTGGCTAAATCGAAATGCAAAACAGCGTTCGATCCATCCAAAGCCGCAGCCTTCGTAAAGTAGTCCACTGCGCTTGGGTACTGTTTCAAAGCGAACATCGTTCGCCCTAGGTTTGCATAGGCCTCTACCGAATTAGGATCCAATGACAGCAGGTATTCAAACGAATACTTCGCAAGATCTGTAAATCCAGTCTCTAAGAACCGGTTGCCGGATTTGATAATGGCATCAGACGTTTCAGGGGAAGGACGGGGCGCGGAAGGATCTGGAGTGAGCGCAAGACCAGACATATACATTCGCGCAATCGCGATATCGGTCTCCGTAATGACTTTGCCCTCAAACGCTAGGTCTTTAAAAATATCGTGCGAGAGCCATTTCTTATAAAAATAAGCGGCGTCTTCACACTTAATTTGGTTGATAAATTCGTTGTGGCTCGCCCCGGATTCTCCGGTTGCATGGCGAACGCGGGCCTGGGCTGCCACCATGACTTTCCAACCCCTCGCTCGGGCGGTAAAAGCGTAGTCCGAATCAGAGCAAATAAACCGCATGTTTTTATCAAACACGCCAATTTCTCTAACCAGCTTCGTGCGAATCAGCATTGCCGCACCGTTGGACCAGAAGGTCTCGAAGTCGTCTTGGTAACTGTTGATGGGGTCACACTGGTGAACACCAAAAGGAAACACCTGACGGCTGCCGCCCCAATTAACCGAGTTGTCGTCGTTAAGCTGAATCGGACACGCAATACCGCAGTCAGGGTTTTCCTGCATGCATTGAACGAGTTTTTCTAAGGTGTCTGCGCCAAGGTAAGCGTCTTGGTTAAGCACCAACACGTAATCTACGTCATCCCGGAAAGCGAACCTATAAAGCCCTTCGTTGATCGCAGCAGTAAACAAAATATTGTCTTCGCTGTTATCACGAACAAAAATTTCAACGGGTTGGTAATTTTGAGCTTCGATATGCGCAATGCATTCCTTGAGCTTTTCTTCCGCGCGGAAGTGAGGGATAAGAATCGGGATGGGCTTGCGTATTGTCATCAATAAATCTCTCTTCCAACAGGAGCGCCAAGACTGACTTCTCCGTGGGAGTTTTTCTTTGTGACTCCAGCTAAGAGCTTGTCTAAGTTGTAAGCCACATTATTAGCAGGTTGAATCTCTATGCACCCACAAGACACAACCAAGTTGACTCTTTGTCCAAGTGCAAACCCCGCTGCTGTCAACACCGAACTTGGCAAACGCAATGTAGGGCTATTGCCCCATTTACGAATAACGGCTTCCATTAAACTCCTTGATTGCATCTACAGTTTAGACGCCATAAGCTGCAGATCAACGCTTACATTTTCCAACGCACTTTGCCAACTCCCAAGCTGCTCTTGTCGAAAAAGCTTCATTGTCGGATACCACGGGCTGTCGGTGCGCTCTAGAAGCCAGCGCCAATCGGGATTGTAGGGAAGCAATAGGAAAGTGGGTTTACCCATGGCGCCGCTCAGATGGGCTACGCTGGTATCTACGCACACCACCACGTCCATCAGCGCACACAAAGCCGCAGTGTCTGAAAAGTCTTTTAACTTGGGGCCAAAATGAACCAACCGATCGCAATCGTCTAAGGCTTGGCGGTCAGAGTCTCGTATTTCCGTCTGCAAACTAACATACGTAAACCCCGAGGGCAAAGCGTCCAACAAATCATCCAGCGCAACGCTTCGGTGTTTGTCGTTTTGGTGGCGAGGGTCGCCACTCCAAACCAAGCCCACGCGTAACCCCGAAGTCGGCCCCAACTTTTCAGCCCAAAAAAGCTGCTTTTCAGGTGAAGGTTTAAGGTAAGGAACCGCGTTAGGAACGGAAGTTAGCGTCGTTTGAAAAGCCAAAGGAAGGCTCATCAAAGGGCAGTGGCAATCAAACAAAGGCAAGGGATCGCCCTGCTTAACCAGCGCCCCCACGCCAAACAGGCCATCGAATAACGGGATCAAAGGAGCTTGCGCCTCTAAAACAATTCGCGCTCCCAAAGCTTTTACCAACTCCACATAACGAACAAACTGAAGCGTATCGCCTAAGCCCTGCTCAGCATGTAAAAGCACCGTTTTTCCATTAATGGGGAAAGATCCGTCCCAAATATGCTGTGGGAAATGACGAACGATCGGCTGAAAGCTGGGCTTGGCCCAACGGCTTTCATGCAAGACCCAGCCTTCAGAAAACCGACCTAGCTGCAACAAAGCCAAGGCCTTGTTCCAATAGGCTTCTACATAACCCGAATCCAAAGCAAGCGCTTGGTCATAACTTATAAGCGCTTCTTCATGCTGAAACAACTTCACCAGGGCGTTGCCTAGGTTGTTATGCGCTTCCACATAACGGGGTTCAAGGACGGTCGCCAGTTTGTAGCTTGGAATTGCGTCTTCAAAAAAATTCAAAGAAAAATAACACACACCGCGGTTGTTGAAAATAACGGGGTTATCAGGCTCTAAAGCCAAGGCAGCTTGAAATTTTTCGAGTGCTTCTAAATAGAGTCCTTGAGTGTGCAGAGCTAAACCGCTGTTGTTTAAAACTGCTGCAGTACTAAGTACTGAAAAATTTAACTGAGAGGAAACCATATACTTGCATTAAGTATTTTGTTGATTCAAATTTTCCAGACACAGGGCATGATTAATTCCTACCCCTTTGTCTTTGAACCCAAGGTCTTGTGCGTCAGTAAAGTACTTCAGCGCATTTGAGTAATCATGCTCGTTGTAGTATGCGCATCCGGCATAGTAATTTGCTTGAGCAACTAGTTCTTGACCTTTAATCACCTCTAAAAAACAATCAAGAGACTCCTTAATTTTACCAATTTTAAAAAGGCACCTTCCCAATCCGAATTTTGCAGCATCATTCGATTGATTAATACTTAAAGCCATCATAAATACCTCCAAAGCTGACTCAAAGTCATTACTAAGGTACATCGCCGATCCAAGATGATAGTAATATTCATCATTGGTTTTCAGCTTCTATGGCGTCACGAAAATATAAAATAGCTGAGATTTGATCTCCCCCACTTAAAACATTTAAACCATCGTTGTCGAGCCTTGAAAATTGGGCGAATTCGTTAATATATTTGCTTCTATTTCTTATTAAATCTACCTCCACATTAAATGGCTCGCTCATAGGATAACTATAGTCGAAAGTATTTATTCCGATACCAAATTGATTATAAACATATCTGTAGCTATATCTGTGTGCAATATCATTGATATTTTTATTCATGAATATTCTGTCAACATACTCATCATGATTTTTAATATCATCCGTATGTCCCCAGGATTTTATTTTTCGCAGCAAAACATTTTGGGTTCTAACCCAAGAAAAATGATGGATCAAGGGCAAACCATCTTGGCCGGTAACGAAATGATGGGTATTTTTAGCTGAGTTGTCACGAATGTGGTCTCGTTCAAAATCCCCAAAAATCGAATCGATTGCTATATATTTAAAGTTAATTAACTTGGCAGACTCTTCTATTTCAATTGCCTGGAAGTTCGGTGATTTAAAATACCAGTAATTTGCAATCGAATAATTGCAATCATCATCTAAAGCATTGTTATTCAGGAATGATTTAAATTTTTCACCATCAGGAATTTCATCTACATCTAAGAATAATATCCAGTTCTTTTTCTTACAATCATTTACGCCTGTCCAACGCGCCAAGTTATGCCAATAAGCGAAAGGCCTGTTAATCACACCCTTTTGCTTACTTAAATCAATGTTTACGTCAACTCGATATTCGACAAATTGAATCTTTGGGAATTTTATTATTTGGCTCTGTATGTGTACGTGATCTTCAATCGTTCCGTTATAGAAATGTGACCCATAACTAACCACTACATCATCTGAAAATTTTAAACATTCACTAAGACAACTACTAAGGAATTCACGCTCTAACGAGCAGTAATTGATTACGACAGAAATATCGTTCATTATTAAAAATTCCATTCTAATAAAGTATATTGACTAGGATCAAATCACAAGTGAACGCGTAAAAAATATCTGTTTCTTATCAACAT
>QYPA01000120.1 GCA_007279715.1 Comamonadaceae bacterium
CAGTTGGATGCCTTGGCCATTGCTATCGGCACCAGCCACGGCGCTTACAAATTCACCCGTAAACCCACGGGCGATATTTTGGCGATTGACCGCATCAAAGAAATCAACCGCCGCTTGCCCAATACCCATTTGGTGATGCATGGCTCGAGCAGCGTGCCGCAAGACCTCTTGGCAACCATCAATGCCTTTGGCGGCAAGATGAAGCAAACCTATGGCGTGCCGGTAGAAGAAATTCAAAAGGCCATTCAGTTTGGTGTGCGAAAAATCAACATAGATACCGACATTCGCATGGCGATGACGGCCGCAGTGCGCAAGTTTTTAATCGAAAATCCAGAAAAGTTTGACGCCCGTGAATGGCTTAAACCCGCGCGCGAAGCCGCCAAACTCCTCTGCAAAACCCGCTACATCGAGTTTGGCTGTGAAGGCCAAGCGGCAAAAATCAAGGGCGATAGCTTGAGTGTGGTAGCAGCGCGTTACGGCCGTGGCGAATTGGCGCAAGCTGTTCTCTAGCCGTCTTCTATCCATCTTCTCGCCGCCCTTAAAATTGGGGCTATGACCCCAACCAGCGCCCTCCACACATCCACCCTTAAATCCCTCACCTTGCTCGCTCGCGGCAAGGTCAGAGACAACTACGCGGTGGGGGATGACCGAATTTTGATGGTTGCGAGCGACCGCCTCAGCGCCTTTGATGTGATCATGGGCGAACCCATCCCGGGCAAAGGCGTGTTGCTGACGCAAATGGCCCTTTTTTGGTTTGACAAACTCGGCCCCAACGGGCTCAACATTTGCCCCATTCACCTTACGGGCGATGCCCCTGAAAGCGCGGTAACGCCTGAGGAAGTAGCCCAAATCGCGGGGCGCTCAATGTTGGTTAAACGCCTCAAACCTCTTCCCGTTGAAGCGGTGGTTCGGGGTTACTTGGCGGGCAGCGGTTGGAAAGAGTACCAAGACAACGGCGCGGTGTGCGGCGTGGCTTTGCCAGCGGGGTTAAAAAACGCCTCGAAGTTGCCAACGCCGATTTACACCCCGGCTGCCAAAGCCGCCGTCGGTGACCATGACGAAAACATCACTTTCGAGCAAACGGTTGACATGATCGGCTTGGATTTGGCAACCCGCATCCGCGACATCAGCATCCAACTCTACCAAGCCGCCGCCGATTTCGCCTTAACCAAAAGCATCATCATTGCAGATACCAAATTTGAATTCGGGCTGGACGCGCAGGGCACTTTGACCTTGATGGACGAAGTGCTCACCCCAGACTCATCGCGCTTTTGGCCACAAGAAAGTTACCAAGAAGGCACCAACCCACCTAGCTATGACAAACAGTTTGTTCGGGATTGGTTAGAGGGCGCGATAGTTGACGGCAAGCCCTGGAGCAAAACGCCACCAGCACCGCGCGTACCCGATGCTGTGATTCAAAAAACGGCGGCAAAGTACCAAGAGGCTTTGCAACGATTGACTTGAGCCTCAATAGGGCTTTACTTCACGACGTTACGCAGTCGTTGGTCTGTGTCTTGCAGCAGTGCTTTTTCAAAATCGATACCCACCTGTCGAATCGACCGCATGAACAATCGAATGGGAACCCCTAGCTGGTAAGGGAAAACGAGTTGGGCGCCAAAGATGGGAACCGAGGTGCCTTCGCGGGCTTGTACGGTGAAGGACATCGGTGTTTTGTTGGCTTTGTCTGCAATCGCTTGCACCGTTTCTAGCGTAACGCGTTCTTTGGCGTAGGCTTGGATAAAAATAGTAATCGTTAATTTCTCAGGGTTTTGCCGAATCCAAAACGGATACGTCACACCCGTGAAAGCATACAAATCGCCATTGGGCTCTAAGCGTGTGTCCACGCGTTGTCTACGCAAGTAATTCGCCAAAGCCTCACCCACCAAATCCAACGGCTTCAAAACAGCAATCACGGTGTCATTGGCTTGGCAGCGGGTTTCCTCGATGATCTCCATCATGTCGGCAGACAAGCGCGGAATGTCATCTTCTGGAAAGTTGGCTTCTTTCAAAATGCGGCGCAAGTTGAAAACAATTTCATCAAACAGCCGCATTCGAATCTGAATGTCAGTGGTCGCCGTTTGCGATACATCGCCAGCGTCGTATCGGTCAGGGCGGTGCAAGATGTAGGGGCTGTAAAGCATCTGGTCTTTAATCAGCCGCTCTAGCCGCACGTTGAGAAAGTAATGCCGAATCTCACGACTTTCTGAGACTGCATCAAACAAAGAAGTGAGAACTTGCTTCATCAACTTCTCGTTACCCGATTTTTCAAATAATGCCAACATAGGGTGAACATAATACGGCGATTTGTTTGCTTAATCTATGGGTGTTTATCCGAATTCGACTTTGGTTTGGGTTGAAAATGTTGACAGACAGAGGGTTGATGGATACCATGAGACATACCAATTCAGCCATAGGAATGCCATGCATCAAACCGCCAAAATTTTTGCAACAGGCCGAAGCCAAGCGGTGCGTCTGCCTTTGGAGTTTCGCTTCGATGTGCCAGAAGTCTTTATCCGACACGATCCCTTAACCGGTGATGTTGTGCTGTCGCGTAAACCTAGCGATTGGCAAGGGTTGCTCGATGTGGTCGGGCAAAACAAAGACCAAGACCTGCTGATCGAACGCCGCCAAAAGCACACGCGGCGTGACCCCTTCGAAGGTTTTGACCAATGAGTCAACGTTTCATGTTAGATACCAATGTGGTGAGCCACATCATGCAAGGGCGCGATGATGGCTTACTGTCAAAACTCAGCCGGTTGCCAGTGGGGCAAGCCGTTTTATCTAGCGTGACGTTGGCGGAACTGGAATATGGGCTCCATCGCAAAGGGCAGCCTGATCGATTGAAAAATGCCTTAGACCAAATCCTCCTGCGTATGGATGTCTTGCCATGGGATCAAGATGTGGCTAAGTGTTACGGGGCATTTTGCGTAACGCTGGAAGCTAAAGGCATCAACCTGAGTGACTTTGACATGATGATCGCAGCCCATGCCGTTGCTGTGAATGCAACTTTGGTTAGTCGGGATAAGGCCTTTGCACAGGTGCCAAAACAAAGTCTGAAGCTTGCAATTTGGTAAAAAAAGACTGGCGATTGATGGGATGAACTCAGCTCAAGAAAGCAAGCCCACCGCATTCAAAATCAAAGTGCCAGGCTAGTTCAACACCATGCTCAACTTGCGACGGTAAGCTGCAATGAGCAAAGCTTGGGGGTCGGTTTCAGCAACGACTTTGCCGGCGATCTCGATCCCGCCAGCCGTTTTGTTGGGGTCTTGGGCGCCGGTTTTGGGCTTGGGCGGGCTGAGCAACTCCAAGATGGCGATAAAGGTTTTGCGCGGCACGGCGTCGCCCCAGGCTTTGTCGCGCATGATGATTTCTAAAAGTTCGTCCATGGATTCAGTCCATTGGCCATTGACCATCAACACGCGGGCTTTGCCTAAACGGGCGTCAAAGTCGCGCTTGTTGGCGGCAATCAGGGCGTCGAACTGGTCAACGCCCCATTGGCCGCGGGGGTCCGTGGTGACAAAGGTAATCGCGTTGAGAAACTGCCCGAGCGCTTCAAAGCGCAGCTGGCGCGGAATCGCAGCCAAGGCGGGGGCTAAGGCGGCAGTCGCATCATCAAGCGCGTTGGTTTCGATCAAGAGTTTGACGTAGTCGTAGCGTGCGTCGTCGTTGCCGGGGTCAATCGTCAGAGTTTCCAGTAGCTTATTGAGCGCAGCCTGTGGGTCACCCGCGGCGAGCAGGGCTTGCGCGTCGAGTGCTTCTTCTTGGGGGCTCAGGCCGTCGGCGTTTGGCAGGTGTTTGTCTAAAAAGGATTTGACTTGACCT
The DNA here is from genome assembly GCA_007279715.1 of Comamonadaceae bacterium. Taxonomy (GTDB): domain Bacteria; phylum Pseudomonadota; class Gammaproteobacteria; order Burkholderiales; family Burkholderiaceae_C; genus Allorhodoferax. The sequence goes on from QYPA01000120.1 coordinate 3,823, forward strand.
TCTGTAACCGCGGCCATAAAGCCGTCTGCGGGTTTGCCATTGACCATCAAGACGCAGGTGGGGATACTGCGAATACCATAGGCTTTGGAAAGTTGTTGCTCTTGGTCGGAATCAATCTTGACAAGCTTGAAGCGGCCAGCGTAATCCTCCTCTATCTTTTCTAAGAGCGGCCCCAAGACTTTGCAAGGGCCGCACCAGGGCGCCCAAAAATCCACCAGCACCGGCGTGATGTGGGAGGCGGCGACCACTTCGGCTTCGAAGTTTTCAAGGGTAACGTTGATCATGAAAGAGTACTCAGGGTGAAAAAGTAAAATGCAAGTTGTAATACCAGCGGCACGGTTGCCGTTTCATCTACAAGCGCGGGACGCAGCGCTGAATTCAACACTATGACCCCACTTCAAATCGGCGTCGTTATGGGTTCCAGTTCGGACTGGGACACCATGCAACACGCAGTAGAGATTCTCCAACAGTTTGGCATCGGTTTTGAAGCCCGGGTGGTTTCGGCCCACCGCATGCCAGATGCCATGTTCGACTATGCCGAGTCCGCTGCGGCTCGCGGATTGCGGGCGATCATCGCAGGTGCGGGCGGCGCGGCCCATTTGCCAGGGATGTTGGCTGCCAAAACCACGGTTCCCGTGTTGGGCGTTCCCGTGGCGAGTAAGCACCTCCAAGGCGTTGATTCCTTGCACAGCATCGTTCAAATGCCCAAAGGCATTCCGGTGGCTACCTTTGCGATTGGCGCAGCCGGAGCCGCTAACGCGGCCTTGTTTGCGGTGGCCATGCTTGCCGCAACCAACCCCGCCTTGCTCGCCCAGCTAGAGGTTTTCCGACAAACCCAAACTGACTCCGCCAGCGCCATGGTGTTGCCCCTTCCTGGTTTGGCTCAACCATGAGCGCGGCGGGTGGCAACCCTTTAAGCACGCGCCTGCCGGGCAGCATGGAAAACGGGCAGTTGATGACGCTAGGCGTCATGGGTGGAGGCCAACTCGGGCGCATGTTTGTGCATGCGGCCCAGGCCATGGGTTACTTCACCGCAGTGTTAGACCCTGATCCGGCGAGTCCTGCCGGTTTGGTGAGCCACCACCACATCCAAACCGACTATTTAGATGAGCAAGGTTTGGCGCAGATGTTGCAGCGCTGCGCTGCCATCACCACCGAGTTTGAAAACGTTCCCGCAGGCGCTTTGTACACCTTGGGCTCGCACCGCTTTGTGGCCCCGGCTGCCAATGCGGTTGCCATTGCCCAAGACCGCGCTTTAGAAAAAACCCATTTTGCGAGCTGCGGCGTTGCGTGTGCGCCTTACGCGCTGATCGAAACGGCTGCGCAATTAGCGGCTGTGGCCGATGATCTGTTGCCCGGAATTTTAAAAACCACGCGCATGGGTTACGACGGCAAAGGCCAAATGCGGGTCGCAAACCGCGCGGAGTTGACAAACGCTTGGGATGCGCTTGCCAACGTCCCGTGCGTGTTAGAAAAAATGCTGCCCTTGGCGATGGAGTGCTCGGTGATCGTGGCCCGCGGTGCCACGGGCGAGATCGTGAACTTTCCCATCCAACACAACCTGCACCGCGACGGAATTTTGGCTGTGACCCAAGTCTTTGACGGCGTAGTCCCGCAGGCCTTGGCTGATCAAGCCGTGACCGCTGCCCGCGCAATTGCGCAGGGCTTGGGTTATGTGGGCGTGTTATGCGTGGAGTTTTTTATTTTGCAAGACGGCAGCTTGGTCGTCAACGAAATCGCCCCGCGTCCTCATAACAGCGGGCACTACACCCTCAATGCCTGTGACCAGTCGCAGTTTGATTTACAGGTTCGCACGCTCGCAGGACTGCCCTTAACGCAACCGCGTCAACACAGTGCTGCCATCATGCTCAATTTGCTGGGTGATATTTGGGTGAACCAAAAGACGCCCGATTGGGCTGGCGTCTTGGCCTTGCCTGGAACCCATTTGCACTTGTATGGCAAGTTGTCGGCTCGCAAGGGCCGCAAGATGGGTCACCTCAACATCACCGCCGCCGCCCCAGAGCAAGCACGTGAGACGGCTCTTCGATGTGCCGCGTTGTTGGGTATCGCTGCGTTTTAGGAGCGATGGGTGATTCTTTCTCGCACTGATCCGACATCGGTTGCCACCTGCGTAAAGGAAATTCGCGCAGGCGGTCTGATCGGCTTGCCCACCGAGACGGTGTATGGCTTAGGCGCAGATGCGTCGAACGACGCCGCTGTCGCCAAAATTTTCCAAGCCAAAGGCCGCCCGCAAAACCATCCGTTGATCGTTCACATTTCAGACCAAGACGGCGGTCTTTCTGGCGCAGAACATTTCGCAACCAAGATTCCAGAATTTGCGCGATTACTCATGTTGGCTTTTTGGCCGGGTCCGCTGACGCTGATCTTGCCTCGGCGCGAAGGCGTTGGCCGCGCAAGCGCAGGCGGTCAACAGACCATTGGTCTGCGCTGCCCCGACCACTTTGATGCCCAAGCCATTCTTCATGGTTTGCGCAATGCGCCCGGTCCAGTCGTGTGGGGTGTGGCTGCGCCAAGCGCCAACCAGTTCGGCCGCGTGAGCCCAACGACGGCGGCCCACGTTGAAAGCGAGATGGGCACAGACTTGTTGATTTTGGATGGCGGCCCCTGCAGCTTGGGAATTGAATCGACCATCGTCGATTGCAGCCGCGGCGTTCCAGTTTTGTTGCGCCCGGGATCGATGACTGCGGCGCAAATTGAAGCAGCGTGCGGCCAAGCGCTTCGCGCTGCCAAGGACATGCCAACCCACACCGCTGCGCCCCGGGCCTCGGGAACTCTAGAGTCGCATTACGCGCCCCGGGCCAAGGTTTGCTTACTGTCTAAGGACGCACTAAAGACCGCTTTGCAAAACCGGAGTGACTCTAAAACTAAACCTGCAAAAGCGCCCATCGGCGTGTATGTGCGTAGCTTCACGCCGAAAGACGAGTCCGCGCTTGCGGTGCGGCAGATGCCGATGGATGCAGAGCGCGCTGCGTACGAATTGTTTGCCGTTTTGCGTGATTTAGATGCGCACAACGTTGCGGAAATTTGGGTAGAAAGCGTGCCAAACGAGCCGCTGTGGGCCGGCGTTGCGGATCGCTTGCAGCGGGCGAGCTCTTAGCTGGCGGCTTCCGTCGTAAACACCGTCAGCACGCCGGTGTAGGCGTAGAGGTGGTTGTAGGCAACTTCGCCACTGGCAAAAAAACCGACCAAGGGAACGTCGCCCAAAGCATGGCGAACCCATTGCATCTCGGCGCTCGCACTGCCAAAGTGGGGCCCGCCGCGGCCGGTGCAACTGACATAGACCGCGCCAGCAATTCGCCGCGCAGCTTCGGGCGGCACGCGCATGTCTTCAGCGGCTGACATCTCAAACAGCACTTCTTCTTGCGGCTCGAGTTCTTCGCGAATTTCAGCACACACCCGCATCAAATCGGCACGGGCGGCTTGCGCGTTGCGTTGGCAAAAAGCCAATTGAGCGCCCACCGACACATAGTCGCCTACCGCAATCCCGCGTCGTCCTGGGTCGAGGCCCATGATGTGGCGAACCAATACTTCGCTGCCAAAGTTTCCCGTTTTTCGAACTGCCGCACTATCGCTTCCGGTCGGCGCCTGGGCTATTCCCAC
>QYPA01000117.1 GCA_007279715.1 Comamonadaceae bacterium
CCTCCCTTATTCAGACAAGGCCCTTCGGCCTTGTCAAAACTCATTTTCTTTAGCGCATTGGCGCTTTTTTTGATGGTCGCTGACGTGCGCTTTCAAATGATGCAGCCTTTACGCACGGTGTTAGCCACTGTGATTTATCCATTTCAGTGGTTGGCGATGCGTCCTGTCTTAATGGTGCAAGCGGCAGACTCGTGGTTCAGTTCTTTGGGCGAGACAGAGAAAGACCGAGAAATTTTGCGTACGCAACTTACCTTGCAGTCGCAACGCGCTTTACAGGTAGATCAGCTGGCTTTAGAAAATAAACGCCTGCGCGATTTGTTGGAACTCAAAGGTCGTCCTAGCGTGTCCGGCATCGCAGCCCAAGCGATTTATGACGCTGCCGATCCGTACTCAAGAAAAATTATTTTAGATAAAGGTTCTGTCCAAGGCCTTTCATTGGGCGCCCCTGTGATTGATGACTTAGGTGTGTTGGGTCAGATCACCCGCTTGTACCCTTTGACCAGCGAAGTGACCTTGATCACGGACCATGACCATGCCACGCCTGTTCTTAACGCTCGTACTGGCGCACGTGGGGTGGCTTACGGGGAAAACTCGATCCACGCCGACGCCATCGAGTTGCGATTTATGGCGGCCAATGCCGACGTGACTGTGGGTGACTTGCTAACAACCAGTGGTGTGGACGGCGTGTATCCGCCAGGTCTGCCCGTTGCACGGGTTGAAAAAGTTGAACGCAGTACCACTGACGTGTTCGCGCGAATCTATTGTGTGCCGCTGGCATTGGTATCTGGTGCGGGGCATGTTTTAGTGCTTGCCCCGTTATCGCCAGCGATAGAGCCCCGACCGGCGAGTGTCGTGGCACCGGTCGTTTCAAAGTCGAAGGGCCGCCGATGATGATGCGTCCGGGTCAGCAGTTGCTGCTGCAAGCCAACCCGTTTTTCATTTGGGGAACGCTATTTGCGGCGCTGTTTTCCAACATGTTATTCAATATGTTGTTGTGGGGTCGCAGCGCGTGGGTTCCTGATATCTTATCCGTGGTGTTGGTGTTTTGGACGGTGAACCAGACCTTGCGTGTGGGTGTAAGCACTGCTTTTGTCTTTGGTTTGTTCATGGATGTTTACCAAGGCGGTTTGTTGGGTCAACATGCGATGGCCTATACCGTTTTGAGCTTTTTGGCCATCATGATTCACCGGCGTTTGCTTTGGTTTTCTTTGACCTCGCAAGCGCTTCAGGTCTTGCCTTTGTTTGCCGTCGTTCATGTCGTAGAAATTGTCTTGACTTTGCTGCTGGGCGGGAGTTGGCCATCATGGGCTATGATTTTTGCTCCCCTGTTTGAAGCCATGCTCTGGCCTGCGCTGAGCGTCGTTTTGCTCGCACCTCAGCGACGAGCCCCCGACCCCGACGAAAACCGTCCCTTGTAGCGGGTTGTCAAGATGGAATTACGCAACGTACAAGCAGAGCTAGCAGATTTTCGGGTGCGGGTCTTTGCAGTGACCGTCCTTATTTTGGTCTGCTTCTTCTTGCTGATTCTGCGTTTGATGTACTTACAAATGTGGCGCCATGAAGACTTGCGCGCTCAAGCTGAAAGCAACCGAACTGCAATCATTCCTATCGTTCCCAATCGCGGTTTGATCATTGACCGCAATGGTATTGTTTTAGCAAGCAACTACTCTGCCTACACTTTAGAAATTACGCCTTCCAAGGTAGAAGACCTTGAAAAGACAATTGATGAATTAGCCCAGTTTGTAGACATTACTCTTCGAGACCGCAGGCGTTTTAAGAAAATGCTGGAGGAGTCAAAAAGTTTTGAGTCCATGCCGATTCGCAATCGCCTTAGTGATGCCGAGGTCGCCCGCTTTGCAGCCCAACGCTTTCATTTTCCGGGCGTAGAAATCAAAGCGCGTTTGTTTCGCAACTATCCCTACGGCGATCTTGCCAGCCACGTGATTGGCTACATCGGGCGGATAAACCAAAGTGAAAAAGCGCAAATTGCAGAGTCCGAAGACCAGGCCAATTACCGAGGAACGGAGTACATCGGAAAGCTCGGTATTGAGCAAAGTTTCGAGCACCAACTCCATGGAACAACTGGGGTAGAGCACATTGAAACTTCTGCGGGCGGGCGTGCTATGCGCCGTCTCTCGAGCAGCAACTCCGCCCCCGGCGACACTGTCGTCTTGTCCATCGATATCAAATTACAGCAGCTCATCGAGACCATGTTTGGAGACCGACGCGGTGCTTTGGTGGCGCTTGACCCTAAAACAGGTCAAGTTTTGGCATTTGTTAGCAAGCCTACGTTTGACTCCAATTTATTTGTCGAGGGTATTGATCAGGACAATTGGCAGATGCTCAACGAATCACCTGACCACCCGCTGCTTAACCGCGCCCTACGCGGAACCTACCCACCGGGCTCTACCTATAAGCCGTTTATGGCGATGGCAGCCCTTGAAACTGGAACCCGCTCTGCCAAGACGTTAATCAATGATCCTGGTTTTTATATGTTTGGTGGGCACCGCTTTGGTAGCCCTGAGAACGAACGCGGCGGCATTATGGATATGCGCCGCGCGATTGTGGAGTCGAGTAATGCGTACTTTTATTCGCTGGCCAATGAGTTGGGCGTGGATCAAATGCATGACTTTATGAAGCCATTGGGGTTTGGCCAAATTACAGGAATTGATGTTTTAGGCGAGGTGCGCGGCGTTTTGCCTAGCCAAGAGTGGAAGCGCAATTACTATAAAAAACCAGAGCAAAAAAAGTGGTATGCCGGAGAAACAATCTCTCTCGGTATTGGTCAAGGCTATAACAGTTTCACAATGTTGCAATTGGCCCAAGCCACTGCGACCTTGGCCAATCGGGGTGTGAAACATACGCCCCGATTGGTGATTGCAACCCAAGAAGCCGGTGCCAAAATCCGCAACGTTGTGCCTGAAATTCCGGGTGAAGATTTGAAGTTCAAACCTGAAAATTTGGATGTGGTTTTGCCGGCGATGGTTGGCGTTACACAAGAGGGGACATCAGCCCGGGCCTTTGCCGGCGCTGGGTACCTTAGCGGAGGGAAAACGGGTACAGCGCAAGCCGTAAGTTGGGGCAAAAATGAAAAATACAGCGCTTCGCGGGTAGAAGAGCGCCAGCGCGACCATGCGCTCTACATCGCGTTTGCGCCAGCGGAAGATTCCAAAATTGCAGTCGCGGCGATCGTAGAAAACGCTGGATTTGGCTCTGCTTCAGCGGCGCCTATTGTTCGCCGGGTATTTGACTATTGGCTGCTACAACAGTACCCCAATGAGGCAGATCTAGCCGCCGTTCGCATTGGTCAAGCAGCTGCCCCTATTGGTAAACCGCGCAAAGTGGCTGAAGTCCCTTGGCCTTTGAACCCTACTCCCACATCCATACTCACACCAGCAGTGGACAACCTTCAGTAGGCAATTGGTTTACCGAAGAAAAGCATCCCAACCCGTTTTGAGGATGAGGGCGCTGACAACAAATAAAAATACGCTGCGTACAAAACCGGCGCCATGCTTGATAGCCAAGTGGCTTCCCGCCAAGCTACCAATGATATTGGCAACAGCCATAGCAATAACGAAGTGCCACCACACGTGTCCTTTAAGCGCAAAGAGAACTAACGCTGCGAAGTTGCTCGCCGTGTTGAGTAGTTTGGCGCTGGCCGATGCATGTAAAAAATCGTAGCCAGCAATACGCACCAACAAAAAAACCAAAAAGCTGCCCGTTCCAGGTCCGAAAAATCCGTCATAAAAACCAATACACGTGCCAATCAAGCAGACAACCACCATTTCCAGACGACCCGAAAAACGTGGCGAATGGTCACGCCCTAATTCTTTTTTTGCCAAGGTGTAAGCCAGTACCAAAGTAAGTACGAAAGGCAGAGCTTTGCGCAAGTAGTCAGGAGAGACCATAGTCACCAACCAAGCCCCGGCAAAGGAGGCGACTAAGGCGCAAACCGTTGCTGGCAGCAAGGCGTGCCAAGGCATGGAAACTTTGCGGCTGTACTGTAGTGTTGCCATCGCCGTGCCCCAAACGGAGGCTCCCTTGTTGGTTCCCAACAAAGTTGCAGGTGGTGCAGTCGGAAACGCGGCAAAGAGGGCGGGCATCAAAATGAGTCCGCCACCTCCAACGATGGAATCTACAAAACCAGCAAGCATGGAGGCAAGCGTTACAAAGAGGAGTTCCATGGAGGTGGGTGTCTTGTAAAAAAGTTTTGAAGAGCTGGCGGCGTGACTCAAGTCAAGTGTGGGGCATAAAAAAAGCACCGGCTAGCCAGTGCTTTTTCACCTTTTTTATCAAGGTGGGTTCCATTGTATTTCAATGGTTTTTATAAGTCTCCTCGGCTTTCGACTTTGGTTCGAGCGAGCTCTTCTTTTTATTTGCAGTTGCCACTACGTTAGTTCCGAACGAACTGTAACGCGCATGAGGGATAAAAAGTCTAAGGATTTACCCTTCCCCTTCGCACGCTGAATTCACATCAGCTGATCGCATCTTCGGCAATCCATTGGGCCGCTTTTTCTGCAATCATGAGCGTTGGAGAGTTGGTGTTGCCGCTGGTAATCAAAGGCATGACGCCAGCATCAACCACCCGCAAACCCGCCACGCCGTGTACTTTGAGTCGCGCGTCGACGACGGCTAGGGGGTTGTCGGCGCGGCCCATTTGGGTCGTTCCTACCGGATGAAAAATAGTACTGGCTATGTCGCCAGCCAATTTAGCAAGGTCTTCATCGCTTTGGTATTGCACGCCGGGTTTGTATTCTTCTGGGGCAAAGGGCTTTAAGGCGTCTTGCGCCAAGATGCGGCGGGTCACGCGCAAAGAATCCGCTGCAACTTTTCGATCTTCTTCTGTGCTTAAGTAGTTCGGTGCAATCGCGGGTGCATCTTCAAAACGATTGGTCTTGATGTGAACCGTGCCCCGGCTGGTGGGGTTGAGGTTGCACACACTGGCGGTAATCGCGTTAAAACGATGTAACGGAGAACCGAAGGCATCAAGGCTCAAGGGTTGAACGTGGTATTGCAAATTCGGGTGGGCGCGGCCTGGGTCACTTCGCGTAAATGCACCGAGTTGGCTCGGCGACATACTCATAGGGCCGGTGCGCTTGAAGGCGTATTCCAAGCCAATACGCGCTTTGCCCCACAGGCTGCTGGCCATGGTGTTGAGGGTGGGCGTATTTTTGACTTTGAAAACTGTTCGAATTTGCAAGTGGTCTTGTAAGTTATTGCCCACGCCTGGCATATCTTTAACAACGCTTATCCCTTTGCTTTGGAGCAGTTGCGCCGGTCCTAGTCCAGAGAGCTGAAGCAATTGGGGCGTTGCGATGCTTCCTGCGCTCAAAATCACTTCACTTTTGGCGTGGACGGTCACCATCTCTTGCCCATTCCAAACCTCAACGCCAGTACACCGAAGAGGCGTCTTACCGTCCTTTGCTTCTTCTATTAGCAATTTGGAGGCTTGTGCGCCAGTCCACAATTCAAAATTGGGACGGGCATAACAGGTGGGGCGTAAAAAAGCTTTGGCAGTATTCCATCGCCAGCCGTTTTTTTGGTTCACATCAAAGTAAGCCACACCGTTGTTGTCTCCGGTATTGAAGTCAGGCGTCGCGGGAATGCCCGCTTGGACAGCGGCTTGGGAAAATGCTTCAAGAACATCCCAGCGCACGCGTTGCTTCTCAATGCGCCATTCACCCCCAGCATTGCGGTGGCGTAAAACTTGACGGTAGGGTGTCGCGCCGTCTTTCATTAGCTCAGGCGCTGTCCCACGTGCACCATGCATCGCATTGGCACCTTGGTAATGGTCTTCGTGAAGCTTGAAGTAAGGCAGGCTTTGCTTCCAAGTCCAGCTGTCGTCACCTAGTAACTTGGCCCATTGGTCGTAGTCTCTGGCTTGGCCGCGCATATAAATCATGCCATTGATGCTGCTACAACCGCCCAAGGTTTTTCCGCGTGGATACCTCAAACTGCGTCCGTTGAGTCCTGCATCGGGTTCGGTGTTAAACATCCAATCGGTGCGGGGGTTGCCAATGCAATATAGGTATCCCACCGGGATATGGATCCAGTGGTAGTCGTCTCTGCGTCCGGCTTCAATCAAAAGAACTCGCTTTGATGCGTCGGCACTTAGGCGATTTGCTAATAAACAGCCTGCTGTTCCCGCGCCGATGATGACGTAGTCAAATGTGGTGTCGCTCATGCTGTTATTTTCCTGCCCACACGGGCTTGCGTTTTTCTTGAAAGGCCTTTTGTCCTTCTTTGGCATCCTCGGTCAAAGTAAAGAGCGCGATTTGGCTCTCGGTAAACGCCATCGATTCTTCAAACGCCATCGTCTCCACATGCTTCATGGTGTAAAGCCCCCGGCGCACAGCTGCAGGAGACTTGTCAAGCAGTCGATCGATCAGCCATTGCAGCTTGGCGTCCACATCCGAATCCACATAGTTCACTAAGCCGTAGCTAAGCGCCTCAGTACTGCTGATGGGTTCACCTGTGATGCACATTTCTACCAAGGTGCGTCGTGGAATAAGGTGTTGCAACACGCTTAGAACTTGCGCGGGGAAAACGCCAACCTTGACCTCAGGTAATCCAAAGATGGCATGGCTGCTGGCAACTGCCATGTCACACATAGAAAGCAAACCCATGCCGCCGGCCATGCACGCGCCATTGACCCGGGCAATCAGCGGAACGCAGCTGGCCTTGGCAGCACGTAGCAATTGGGCGAGGTGGCCGTGAGGCTCGGAGTAGTCGGTGGTAAAGGCCTGGGCACTTTGTAAATCTGCGCCAGCACAAAAGGCTTTCTCACCCGCGCCGGTGATCACAATGGCGCGAATGGAGCGTTCGGATTGGGCCGCATCAATGGCTTGGGTCATTCCGTGCAAAACTGCATGGCTCATTGCGTTGCGACGTTCTTCGCGGGTGATGGTGAGCCAAAGCACCTCCCCTTGCAAGGTAATGTTGAGCTCAGCGCTTGATGTGAAAGCAGGATGGGTAGACATGAAAAATGGTTCTCCGAAAAAGGGCAGTTGATGGCCTGACGTTAGTGGCCCAAGACGGGAAAGAGTTTGGTGAGTCCGTCAGACATGACTTCCACTGCAAGCGCTGCCAAGATCAATCCCATCAGGCGGGTCATGACGTTGATCCCTGTTTTACCTAAGGCACGGGCAATGGGTTGCGCCATCGAAAAACAAAGCGCCGTCGCAAGGGCCACGATAACGCCGTACCCTACCAAGGTGCCGAGTTGAAACACGGTTTTTGCTTTTTCGGCGTAAATCACTACGGTGGACATGGTGGCTGGCCCCGTGAGCAAAGGGATCGTCAGTGGCACGACGGCAATGCTGGCGCCCATGGCGGCCTTTTCTGCGCCATCTTCGAGTTCATGGGTGGTGGTTTTTGCTTCAGCGGGCTGGGCGTTAAGCATATTCATGGCGCTAATCAGAAGCAGCATGCCGCCTCCAACTTGAAAGCTTGCCAGCGA